>CAZNVG010000011.1:0-31214 GCA_964576475.1 uncultured Candidatus Saccharibacteria bacterium
AAATGCAACGATATGATCGAGAAAAACTACTGGTCACATGCCGACCCACAAGGAAAGAATCGGGTCGCCGCCATGCTGATGGGCGCTGGCTACAGATACGAAAAAGCAGGCGAGAATCTAGCGTATGGGCAGAAGTCCGTTAATGGTGTTACTAGTAGCTGGATGCGAAGTAAAACACACCGAGAGAACATACTTGGTGCGGAATACGAAGAAATAGGTATAGGAGTTTGCAGTAGCAACAACTATCAGGGTGGCAAGAATGTTGTGATTGTGCAGCACTTTGCAAAGCCTCACTGATCATTTTGCGATGTAATAGACGTAACGACGACTACTCTAGCATGAACCTCGGCACAGATTAACACTCGGCGAGAAAACTTTCGTTTACACCTCAACATGAAACATGGCATAATCGTCGTTATGTCTGAAATAACTATTATCGAACAAACTTTCTATAAACCTGAGCTGAGTGATACTTATGATGCACTAATGGCGAGCCTACACATGGCTGAGAGCTGGGAGCATGACCCGCAGGATATTCGCGCAGTATGTGAGAGCAAAACTAGTTCTCACTTCCACGCCATACTCGGCGGTAGCGTAGTCGCCATGGCTACTCTTGGACAGCCGGTAGATGCTATCGGACATCGGACGTCAGTTATTGAGGATGTTGCGGTACTGCCTGATGCTCGCGGCAAAGGAGTCGGGGCTTCAATGCTTCAATTCCTAGAGCACCGTGCATACTCGCTTGGCGCCAACCGTATCGAGCTCCACAGCAAAGACGAACGTGAGGACGCGCAGCGAATGTACCGTAAGGCCAACTACGAGATGATAAACACTCGACTATTCCGCAAAGTACTTAGCGATCTAGTACGCTAAAAGAGCCTTGCGTCTCATCCATATAATGATCGTGAAACTGAAAATCTCCGATTTGCGTTAGTAGTACTTCGATTCGATCGCCAGACTGCAATACCCTTTCGGACACGCCATTGTATGAAATATGCTCGTGGTGCTGGCCGAAAGCAACGAGTCGCTCTCTGTCGTCATCGTTAGTAATTACTAACGTATCGCAGTAGGCTACATACGAATGCATAGGTGTGACTTTGTCGTTGGCGATATGTACTTCAAAGCGAGACGAAAGAACACCATCACATATACTGGGCGCTGGTATCGGCGCAACTGCTATAGTCGGCGTCTGCCTAAATATGATGAATGATGAGATTACGCCTACCGCCACAAGTACGAACGCAGGTGTAAATGTATTTCGTATAAGCATATTCATCATAAGTGTAAGTCATTGCACTCGAGCAAACAACGAAGAATACCTGCTACACTACTTTCATCAAAGACATACTCGCAATCACCGCAGCAATCGTGGCCCTACTAGGGAATATCCCCTACATTCGTGACGCTATCAACAAGCGTGTCAAACCCCACCCTTACACGTGGTTGGTTTGGACTATAGTCTCTGGAATAACGTTGTTCGGGCAGATTGCGAAAGGCGCTGGTATCGGTGCGCTACCGACAGCAGTTGCTGAAGCGTTCACGGTGTTCATTTTTATTTACTCGCTTCGATACGGCTTTAAAAACATTCAGCGAACCGATAACTACTTCCTCGCGGCGGCATTGATGGGACTCATTCCATGGATACTCACAAAAGATCCGACACTCTCTGTGGTCATTGCCGTGCTTATTGATCTCGTGGCCTTCATACCAACCATTAGAAAAACCTGGCAAAAACCTAGCAGTGAAACACCGGCTCTGTATAGCGCAAACGTTCTGCGCCATGTGCTAACATTGCTTTCACTTGGTTCCTATAACATAGCCACAACGCTGCACTCCATCGCTATGATCTCAACAAACTCAGTCATGACACTGATCATACTGCTCAAAAAGCAGCCAAAAACAAAACACAAGTAGTTGCATAGAGCGTATACTGAGTAAGTATGAAGTATTTCCTAGGTTTTCTTGTTGTCGTAGTCGTACTAGCTGGAGGCTTATTCGCGTACCGGTACGGTAAAGAAAGTGCCAACAAAACCACCAGTACAACCGCAACCTCGACTCAGGCCGACGGTACAAGCACGACGCAAACTACAAAGCCTTCCACGAACGGCAAAACTCTTGATCTTAGTAATAAAGGCCTAACAAAAGTCGGCTCCGAAGTGTACGGCAAGACTGACACAACAATTTTGATCCTGTCTAATAACAGTATCAAAACCCTACCTAGCGAAATGGGTAAAATGACTAAGGTGACCACATTCAAAATCGACCATAATTTGCTCGATGGGAGTTTAATCGGTGAAATCCGTCAAATGTCACAACTAGAAACGCTTGATGTTAGCTATAACAAAATGACAGGCATGCCAGCAGAGATCGGCCAATTGAGCAAATTGCAGAGCCTCAACTATAGCTATAACGACATAACCGGCTTGCCAAACGAACTGAAGAATCTAAAAAACAATCTAAAAGAATTCAATCTAACTGGCAATCCACTGAACCAAGACCAAATTCAAACCATTAAAACACTACTGCCCAACACGACCATAATCTATTAGTAGCCTACGGCACGACAAGCAGATCCTGTTAAATCCTTAGTACTTACTCCAAAGGATTTTCGTGCTTCTAATTATTCGATTGTCTGCGTATCAATTGGGGGAGTTTCGACAAACACATTCTCAAACTGCAAATCATGCTGTGCTAGAGCGCCTTCAAGTGCAGCAATCGTAACCGCGCTTTTGTGAGCTTCGAGCAAATGCATAGACCCGCCTATAGCACCAAGTGCCGCCCCGGCAACAAATAAAGCCCTATCACCTCCATTATCAACCGAGGCTAGATAGCCGTTTAGTGCCATTCCTCCAATGGAGCCACCGAACCACTTAAGTTTATTTTCAAATCTTTTTCTGTGATTCTCGATTTCCTGTTCGATCCCTTGTCTGACCATATATTCACCCCTCACTTATTTGATAAAAGTATACCTCTCGCGTATTTGTAAATACATACCGTTTTACTAAAAATTCAGCGGCTCACCACGAAGCAAGGCAAATCCTTTTCGCGCAGCCACAAACTCAATATCGTCTAGCCCCTTGCCCGGAGTGGTGGCGCTTTCTAGCTCAGCTTCTGCAAACCAGCCAAAACTAGAGTGGTCTTCTGGATTGAGGGTAATTTGAGATTGATCGCTGACCAGTCTTGCAAAATAGATAATTTCAAATGAGTGGGACTTTTTTATTTCATTCGTGTAGGTAAACACGAAGAACGGGTCGCCAATTTCAACCTCAACTCCAAATTCTTCGTCTATTTCTCGCTTCAATCCCACGACGGTATCTTCGCCGAAATCAATATGCCCACCTGGTAGTTCGTATACACCAGGCAAAAACTTCTTAGTGTCGGCCCTTTTCGCTAGGAATACTTTTTCCACCCCATCAACTTTGCGATGGATAAAAGCGCAGCCCGTAATGACTTGCTGATTTTCAGCTAGTACTTCACTGTCGTGTGAGATTTTGCTCATGTAGTAATTGTAGCAAGGTGCGACGCTCAAAACGAGCTACCTACACAAATGACCTACTGAATGAAATTAAAGGTTTCTACTATTTCACGACGCGTGTGGTCATTATCGGGAAACATATCAACAAGCGAAATACCTGTCAGGTCATACGACTCTCCGACGGACACCTGACTTGTCCGCTGGTCAGTGACGTGCGGCAAGAATCCAGACCCCACAAACTCAGGAGTGTTGAATACGAAAGAACCTCCATCAACAAGACCCAACAGCGCGTAGTGTAGAGTCGACATTGGTTCATCAAGTGGTAGTAGCTTTACGGGGACATCATTGTGCTCACCTAGTAATGCACTTTGTATCGGAACTGTATCGAAAGAAGCTGTTTTAGCAGCAACGTCACGCAATGCCTGACACAATTCGCTTAGTTGCCAGTTCGTCTTGAACGTATCCAAGATAGTGACATGCAAGGGCCAATCTAATGACGAGAAGTTAGTTAACTTATCTTGCGGATCTAAAAAACAGACTACGGTGTATTTTTGAGAATACTGTTGTGACATATCTCTATACTAAACTCCCCAATTAATGGCGCATTCTTGCTTAAAGACCGTACGTACCATTATTTCAACAAAAGCTAAACTCATACACATAGCTAACAGGGAATTGAGGACCGAAAAGACAAGTTGTTTCTTAGTGGGTTGATAATGACATACCAGGGGCCCTGTTCATTGCGAGGTCGATCATTTTTAGGATTCCCTAGAATCAAATCGCCATATAGTTCCTTTTTTCCGTTTTCTAGTTCAGCATATAGACCATATTTACCGGGCAACAGAGACAAGTTTACTTTACCGTTGCTGATATTCACTTTTTTTAGAATCTCGGCGTCTTCAAAACTATCTAAAGTTTTAAACGGCTTAGTAAATACAAAGCGTATATTTTGATTAGTGGTCAACTTATCTGCTTCACACGGCCCAATTCCTAGCACGCCGTAACCATCGCTGCTTTGTTCAACGCCGTCATAGTATCCTACGGTCGTATTACCTATTAAGTATGATGATACTGAAAGTATGACAACAATACCTAGCAGAGCTGTAATTGACAGCAATACATTTCTTTTTGTTAATCTTTTCATAAGCAGATTATCGCACAAATAAAAACTGAGACACAAAGTGCCTCAGTAAAACATGAACTTATTGGAGGGCCCAGTGAGACTTGAACTCACGACACCCTGCTTAAAAGGCAGGTGCTCTAACCAGCTGAGCTATGGGCCCGGATAGACTTACAAAATGCTACCATATTACCCCTGTTAGGGCAAGCATAATGGTCGCGGGGGTGACAAGCATCCCTGTTCTGTTGCATAGTAGAGTCATGGAAACACATATCTCGTCAGCAGCCGCTCTGAGGCCATTCAAAGGAAAGGGACATGATCGAATTGTGTCCGATTCTACTCGAGGAGTGTTCGCCGTATTCGACGGAGCTGCTAATGCAGAAGCAAGCTCGTTGGCTGCGAGTTGTCTGGAGGAGTTATTGGAAAGTGGTGTTCGATTAGACGTACGTCATTCATTTACTGAAATACAGCGACGATTGGTCGCCGCATACCAAGGCGCTAAATTAACTACAGGATCAATCGTGTCACTCTACCATCACGATCAACAAAACATTCAGGTGCGCTATGCCGCGGCGGGAGATTCGCCAATTATGTATTTCAACCCCGTCTCACAACAACTTGAACAGTGGACGCAGGACGAAAGCGTTCGGCATGAAACCTATATCGACGCCAGCAATTTTCTAGGTAGTTCGCGTCATAGACTACGTCAACTTGGCAAACGAGCTGTTCATCATGGGTCCACGCTGCTCATGATGAGCGATGGGATTACTGACGAGTACTTTGATGGCCATTTGAAGCCTGACGACATCACGAGCGCAATACTCTCGACTACTTCCGCCGAGGAATTGGCAGATCAGATACTCAACGATACGGCCGTATTTGACGATGCGGGTGTCGTCGCTATTAGATTTGGCTGAGCGCAGCTTTTTCTCGCGCGATTACATATTCTATGATCGCGTCAGCTGATTTGATTCCATGTTGCGAGGCTGATAGCCCAATTACAGAGTGGTCAACACCATTAATGCAAACCTTTATAGGATCAAACATCTCCGGATGCAGTGCTGCGGCCACGTTTAGCGGGTCATACATAGTCAACTTACCGCTGTAGTTCTCTGTCGTGATAATATCCTCGATAACGCCAGGATCAGTTCCGTTGCAATACGTTGAGACAAACCACTCGCGGTCACAGCGGCCAGGCAAGGTGCCACGGTCAGGGTGCTCTAGTGGTAGATTAACCAGCCTCCACATCTCACGCTGCGCATCGTCTTGACGAGACTCCATAGCCTTCGCGACAGCACTCTGGCCTAAATCCTGATAAAAGCTTGCTTCAAACTGGCACGCATAGGCAGCTTCTCGCGACACTATGGACATTGCCATGCCATTTGACTGCAGCCATTCATACACATACGCGCTGGCAGCAGTATCAAATGTATTGTTCACAGAATCGTCGGGTAACATAAAACCTTTTGAGTCACGCACTATATTCTCTTTGCTCACCACAACACCACCCATGATCGCAACGAGACCAATCTTTTGCATGCATAATGCCGGCTCTTGAGCAAACAACTCTGCAGCATCTGTCATGCCACTGTTTAGCGCCAGTATCAGCGCCTTGTCCTCTGAGGCTAAGAGTGTGTCGCGTAGAAGCTCAAATCCATTCTGAAACTCTGTCGTGTTTGATATATAGGGAACATTTGTTTCGTAAGATTGTGGTTCGGCGTTTGATTTGCAATCTGTTCCAATACCTACCGGCAACGAAAAACCGACCTCATCAAGTACTCCTTGCGCTAATCGCGCTCGCTGCTCGGCTGGCGACAGATTCGCAACCACTGCACGCAAATCAACCTCTCCAAACTTCATTGCACCTACCGCTAAGAGCAGTGCATTTTCGTCATCTAGGTCTTTGCCGTAGTCACTAATAATTACTAACTGTTTTGCTTCATGCGACATAATGTATATTATACACTTACTGTCACTTTGCCACAATCATTCACTCTTTCTTGGTCGACCCCGCTTCTTGCCTCCACCACCATCAAGCAGTATGCCCAGCATGCTCACGACAATTGCGTACAGTATCACGGCGGTCCGGTGAGTCTGAAAGACAGCCCATAGTGCCGAGTTGTCTAGACTACTCGAAAGCACAGATTCTTCAAGATATGGTTGCACGAAAACTGCAACAAGACCAACACTACCTAGCGCCGGAGCTAGCTGCTGTAACAAGCTAACACCGCGCTGCGATTTATAGAATCTACCTGCTACCAAAATTGCTGGGAGCAACGTCATAAATAGCTTTACGAAATCAGCTAGTGAAATACCACCAACACTCGTATTGTTTGCTCCAACAAGGTCGTTAATCGTGCCTGAAAGAGTACTGCTCAAGACAAAGCCGCTACAAAGCGCGAGCACCAGAAAGTTACAACGTGTTCGAAGCGCCAAAATGAGTGCAGTAAGCGAAAGAAATATTACACCAAAAATGAGATCAAAGCTCATATGCTTAGTCTAGCATGTAGAGTGAATCGACTAGAAACTAACTCGATCACCTACTCGCAACGGAAACTCAGAGTTGTCTGATGTTTTCACTTCGAGCACGTACTTACTTGGTTTGTCTGGATAGAAAACCTGCGGATATGAGTCAGGCGAAATATTTTTCAGTGAAGAGATGATGGTTTTGTCTGCATCCAGCCAATAGATATCAATTGAAAAGCGCATATCCTTCATCCATATACCTTGATAGTCTTCGTTGTCTAGTACAAAAAGCATGGCGCGATTCGAAGGATAATCGTCTCTACCGCCTAGTCCGCGCGCACGTTCCTGTGTCGTATCGGCAATATCTAGTTTACGTATGCATCGACCGGTAGGAGTAGAAGTACAACTAAATGCGAGGCGAGGCTGACGCCACACATACAAGCCATACGAAATTGCAGCCAACACAAAAATGATTAGGCCGAGACTGAGAAGGCGATTAAATCGCTTACGCGCCAATACGGTCTTTGCGGTGTTTTCCTTTAGCGTTTTGTTCGACATATTCAATAATCTTCGTGGCGACATCTCTGCCAGTTACTTTTTCAATTCCAAAGCCAGGGGATGAATTAACCTCTAACACTAACGGTCCGCGCGCGCTTCGCATCATATCAACGCCACATATTGGTAGACCCATTGTACGTGCAGCCTTGAGTGCTGTTTTTCTCTCCTCATCAGTCAACTTCACTGCACTACCCTCTCCACCCTGATGAAGATTTGAGCGGAAATCATCGTCAAGGCTTTGTCGCTTCATGCTTGCAACTACCTTGCCACCGACTACAATTGCTCGTATGTCCTCACCAGCAGATTCGGCGACAAATTCTTGCACTAAGAAGTTCACACCTTCAACATAAAACGCCTGCATTACAGCTTGGGCTGCCTTTTTGGTTTCTGCCAAAACAACGCCATTGCCCTGCGTGCCTCGCACAACCTTAATGATAAGCGGCGTTCCACCCGCTTGCTCGATAACGTCCTCGAGATCTGTTGTTTCTCGTGCAAACACAGTCTTTGGAATTCCCACACCTGCGCGTGCCAATAACTGGACTGTACGCAGTTTGTCTCGGGAACGGTTAATAGCAATCGAGCTAGCAGTCGTATATACGCCTTGCATTTCAAATTGACGCAGAATGGCAGTACCGTAGCGAGTAATACTCTGGCCAATGCGCGGGATGATTACGTCAACGTCAGTGATATCCTCACCTTTGTAACGAACGACCGGCTTGCTCTTCTCTACTGTTACGTAGCATGCAGCGTGGTTTATAACCCGTACTTCATGTCCACGAAGCCGCGCGACTTCCTTAAGTCTACGAGTGCTGTAGTTTCCTGGTCCTTTAGATAGAATTATTATTCGCATCTATTCACTCCATATCTTCCTCATCCATAGGAGTACTGATGCCAAACTCTTTTTTGAGTTTCACTCTGTCTACTGAACTCTTTGAAGAATCAACGAGAAATCGATCTTTGAGCAGTTTGCGTCCGATTAATACAGGAAAAAAGTTATTACTGCGATCAGCAAGCGTAAATGAGGTGGTTACGACTTTTGGACCAAGTTTTATGCGCAAACGAATTTCAAAACGCTTCTCTTCCTTACCAAAAGAGTTCGTTACGCTTACTGTTTCGTATTCTGATGTTTCCATCTCATACTTAACAGGCGAGCAAGGGTGACCAAGCAGCTCAAATTTCAATACTTTACTGCCGTTTTTCTCAACTTCTTTTATGCTCGAACAATGAATCGAAGACCGATAGGCGCCTGTGTCAATTTTTGCAGGTACCGCTGGAACTGTATCGATGACGTCTATGAATTCTGCGCGTCCGATTACTACGTTGTATGTTGCCATGTTCCCATCCTTCCCTTACGCTCATTAAAACAAAATAGTCCGTCGAGGACTACTTTTTTATCATCTATATTTTATAACTAATTTCATAATTAGTCAACCACTACCGCCTTCACGCTTGACTCTATAAAGTCGACTGATTCGGCAAACTCCTTCTCATCATTACTCTTAATGATTACTTCGAGTAGCGCCCCGCCGCCATGCTTAGCAAACTTGCATACCTGTCCCGGTACCGAGAGTAGCTTAAAATAGTCTATGGTCGGCAGTTTCTCAACCGTATCTAGCCCTGTTATCTCCTGTAAATGACCTTCTCGCTCTGGGTAAATGCTATAGGCAGCGCACGAAGCAATAAGTTCGCTCACAATCTCTGGTTTCTGACCTAGACGGACGAGAATATCATTCATAGAATGGTCAATTCCGTAGCTGGCTGCGTACATTGTCTGACGGAAACGTCCGAGCCGCGGACCTAACTCTATGATTTTCCAGCCATTTTTAGTATGTACCAGCTCAACATGTGCTACAGAATATGCTAGTTCGACCGCCATAAGTGCTTTTCGGCATGCATCATTGGCGGCTGCAATTTCTTCGTCGCTTAATTCTGTTGGGATCCAACGCTTGTACAAGAAAAAATCATCTATTCCCATGCTTTTGGCAGGAAGATAGGCGACAGGAGGAGAGTAATAGCAATCACCATTCTCAAGTGCGAACGCATCAATAGAATAGAAGTCTCCTTCCATAAATTCCTCTACTATAACTTCGGGGACTCCTAATCGCTCCTCACGTTCGTATATGTCACCAATCGTCGTAAAAACTTTATCAAGTGCCACTTCGAGCTCTTGTCTTGTGTGACAGCTTTGTATAAGCATGCTCGACACAAGACTAGTTGGTTTCACAATTACTGGATAACTTATCGAAGCTTCTATAGCATCGACAGTTTCAGGCTGTGCATCAGAAACCTGTATATGTGCGGGAGTTATCTCTGGGAATTTTGTCGCAAAAGCTTGGCGCATTAATTTCTTGTCAGTCGAAGCCTGCAAAGCCGCAACACTTGGTACGCATAGATCATCGGGAAGAACTGGTAATATTTTTCGTAAGTACTGAATGTGCTTATCGCCTCGACATATAACGCCCGCTATGTCATTCGCAAAAGGCTCAAGTGTCTGCCTCATTGTAGCTTCATCGTCGAAATCACAGGGCAGTATGCGGATGACTACTTCAGGGTGACCGACAGATTCATACTTTTCGGGAGTGCGTGTGAGCACAAGTATTTCTAAGTCAGCAAACTGCGGACGCTTCTTCAGCTCGACGACACTCTCCAGAATTGAGTTGGTGTATAAGTTGACGACAAGTAACTGCTTAGGCATAACTTCTCTCAATCCAGTCGAGAAATATCTTATGAAGTTGCCTCGGGGTTCCCTCTGATGGAAATACATGTAACCCAAATGACGGAGTAGCATTGATTTCGAGTAGCCAAAAGTCATCACCCGTGCCCATGAAGTCGACCCCTGCCATAGGGATTTCGAGTGACTTTAATAGGCGAATGGCGGACTCGACGATGTTACTTGGAACTTTATCTGTTACATCAATAGCTTCGCCGCCAGTGCCAATATTAGCCGTCCCTACAACCACTCTTTCCTCGCCTGCAGCAGGTACTTCGTTCACCTGCTCACCAAGAAAACGTTTCGCCGCCTCAATATCGATAATGTTTCGCTTGGCTTTGTAATCTTTAGCGCGATCTGGTGATTGATTCTCTGCGTTTATTAGCTCCAGCACTGAATGCACACCATCCCCCTTAACGGAAGCGGGCTGACGGATTGCTGCCGCCTCTAGTTTGTAGTCAATAAACAGTAGTCTGTAATCATCGCCGGCGACGTGCTCCTGTGCAAGAACTCGCATGGAAAATTCTTCGGCAGTTTTGATAGCTTTTTGTGCTTCTTCCAGAGTGGAGACATTGACGGTCACACCATTGCCATGCGCAGAATCAAGCGGCTTTATAACAATACGTTTATAACGCTCGATAAATGCTTCTAATTTGTCTGTTTCTGAACAGTCAAGAGTTGCCGGGATTCGCACATCTACCTCTTCCGCTAATCGGTAGATTGCAAGTTTGTTGTCCGCAAGCCGCAATCCTACAGCTGGAGTAAGTGGTGTCAATGAGCTTTGCATGATAAGACTCTTACCGTTCGGTAGATGATAGCGCAGCACGCCATTTTCTTCATCAATGACGTCAACACGCCACCCTCGGCTTTCGGCTTCGTCTTTCAGTAATGTGTTTGTAATTTTCAGCATAGGTTAGATTGTAAGGCTAGGTTCAACTTTTTACTACTCCCTATACATTGGCGTCCAATTCGCGAAGCGCATCAAGTAGTCGTCGACGAACATCTGCAGCATAGGGATTACTTGATTGAATGGTGTTAAATAGCTCATCCGAGTGGTGTTTTTCAAGCTCAGCCAGATCAACTAGTTTTTGGTACGAAGGCGTCATTATTTCCTCTGGTTTCACGCCAATGCGATCAAGACCGCGAGCCACAAAGAAGGTCAATGCGTGAAGCTCGGCCATGAGCTTGTCGTGCTGATCGGCGGACATCTCTCGCACAACCAACCCAAGACCACTTAGGCATTTCACGATGCCAGGTAGTGCATCCGCAGAAGATAACTCTGGGCATAGGATTACATCATGACCAACGAGCGAATCGCTTGCAGACTGCGGGCCAAAAAGTGGATGTAACGAAACATATGGTTGCTTGGCCATATGTTGCCGAAAGATACGATGAGGTTCTATTTTTACAGACGAGATGTCTACTACAATTGTCTTTTCACCGAGAAGTGGCTTGAGCGAGTTCAACACCGACACATACGACGAAACCGGCACGCACAGCAGTACATAATCACAGCTCGCGACCTGCGCAAGATCCGTGCTCCATTTTCTATCCACAGCAGCCTTGGTGTCATATGCTTTTATTTCAGCAACCTTTGACAGTTTCTCCGCAGCAAAACTTCCAAAACTTCCCATGCCAATAATTCCGACTGATGTAGTGTGCATGGAATAATACTAACAGTAGTGCTAACTCCTAACCATAAGTGTTATGATAGAAGCCTAAACAGGAATATTCTATGGACGATAACACAAACGACTCAGACTCGCCGATTAAACCTACGCCAGCGCAATCATTCGCTCCCGATGTAGCACGCCCAACCACAGAAACTCCGCAGCCAGTTATGCCTGCGCCACAGCAAGCAACGCAACCAGAAACTGTCCCTGAACCACCAGCGCCGCTTTTGCCAGAAACTGCCATCCCACAGGTGCCGCAAACACAACCTAAAAAATCAAAGAAGAAATTGATTATCATTGCCCTTCTCGTCGCACTGATACTGGGAGGTATTGTCGGCGGAATTCTTGTTGCTACCAAAAAAGAAGCAGTAGAGACGCAGCCTGCACCTGCTGCACCAATTCCTGATGAGCAGCTTCCAGACGCTGATCCATCCGCGCTTGATCTTCGCGGCAAGGACAAAGTAGTCGACGACAGAACATGGCTCGCCAAGCCAACTAAGGTCGAAGGATACCAATTCTTTGCGAATCTTAGTGATTTCGACAAAGAGAATACCATCTATGCAAAGGTAGGCAGCCTAAAAGACGGCCGTGAATTTATACAGGCAACTATTCTTCCAGAAGGACCGGGACAGCCATATGTTGGCTTGTTCATTGCAACAAGTAAAACCGAAGCTAGTTTGCTCGCAAAGCACTCGTCAACTATGTACTACGATGGTAAATATGCCGGGCCCGATCTTGCCAGTTCCATAAAAGTAGACAACGCAATCACCTATAAAGAGATATCTGAGCAAAAGACAATTCAATATAAGAAGGCTCCGATGGTTCTGAGTTCATATTCTGAAACCTCCGTTGTTTGGGACGATTCGAGTGAAAGAAACGAATACAGCCCTCAGTACCAGTTTTTGGAATCAAACGACTACGGACATTTTGAAAAAGTGATCAACAAAGATAAAGACCAATACAAGCTTTTGCAATACCGCCTTACGACTTGGGATGGCCGGCACCTGCTCTATCAGTTAACTTCTCCAGCAGCAGAACCTAAAGCCGACGAGATCACCCTAAGCGACGGGAAGAAAGCTTCGGACGACTACGGCACATTTGCATCAGGCTGTGGACTTGGCAAGCAGTACACAATCCTTGATAGCGACCCTGAGAATTTGAAAGAAGCTGGAAAAGGTCCTGGGGGAATTACTTACTACACATTCTATGATACGAGCAAGAGTGACCACCCTTTACTCGGTGACTTTTACGATGACTACAACTACGAGGGCAAAGAAAACCCTGATAGCTACGAAACGTTCATAGCCAAAAAACCTATCCTTCTCTATCGAAACGATCTCAAGGAATTGACTGCAATTTACCGATCGGAATATGCACCACAAGGTGGTTGCGGTAAGCCTGTTGTCTACCTGTATCCAAAACAACCAACGCAAGTAAATGTCACCGTTGATGCAGACGTTCTCATATCAGAACCTGCATACAACACAGGCTGGAGCGCTACGGCACAACCAAACGGATCACTCACAGTTTCGGGCAAACCGTATGACTCACTCTTCTGGGAAGGCATTGGGCATGGACCGTACCCAGACATTGCAGGTAAAGGTTTTGTTGTTTCTCAAGGCTCACTTCAGCGAACCCTGGTCGATCACCTGACCAAACTAGGTCTCAACCAAAAAGAACGTGCTGATTTCCTGGATTTCTGGTCTCCTCGGATGCCTAGCACCCCGTTTGTACGACTAACCTGGCTTGGCACGCGTGATATGGATCAGCTAGCACCACTTCACGTTACACCGTCTCCCGATACAAGAATACGAGTCTTCCTTGACTTTGAAGGACTACAAAAACCGATCAACCTGCAACCACAACGACTTAGCGCACCAGCTCGCCAAGGTTTCACGGTCGTGGAATGGGGTGGTCTTATCCGCGGCAAACTAGTCGGAAACTAGCGTCCAAAAATATTCTTTTTACCACTGTCTTTTTGAAACTCTTCAAGTAACTCTTTTTGACGCTTTGTCAGTTTCTTCGGTGTCTCTACGACAATGGTTACTATATGTGAACCTCGAGTTGAGCCTTTGAGGTGCGGCACGCCATGTGAGGCCAATTTAAAATCTGTACCGCTCTGCGTACCAGCAGGTACTTTCATAGTCACCTTGCCATCGACCGTCTCTACATCAATCTCCGCACCAAGCGCAGCCTGAACAAAATCTACTACTTCGGTAGATAGAATTAGGTCGCCCTCACGAGTAAACTTCTTATGTGCCTTAACGTGAATCACGACATACAAATCACCCTTAGGGCCGTTTGCAACAGCTTCGCCACGCTCATGTAGACGAATCGTCGCGCCATCATCAATACCTGCTGGTATCTTAAGCTTCACGTCCTGAGAGGTGCGTTCAGTACCCTTGCCTCCGCAGACCGAGCAGAGTTTCTCTGGCATTTTGCCATTACCCTTACAGGTCGGACAAATGCCAGCCTGTTGTATCTGACCAAATACTGTACGATGCACCTGCATAACTTGCCCGCTACCCTTGCAGGTATCGCAAGTTTTCAACTCATACCCAGGCTCAACGGTATCGCCATTACAGTGAGAACAGACATCATCAATCATCATGCGCAGTTCGCGCTCAGTTCCGAAAATAGCTTCTTCGAAGGTTAGCGTAATTTCTGTCTGCACGTCTCGGCCGCGACTGGCACGTCTTCCTCGTTGTCCGCCGCCCGAAAAGCCGGCTCCTCCACCGCCACCGAAGAAACTTTCAAATATGTCGCCAAGGCCTAGGTCTCCAAAGTCAAAATGTACATTCTCGCCGCCAAAACCTCCGTAGCCAGCACCTGGCCCATCGCTAGCAGCACTTGATCCTACGCCAGCGTGTCCAAACTGGTCATAGCGCTGACGCTTCTTGTCATCTTTGAGGACTTCGTAGGCCTCGTTTACTTCCTTAAACTTAGTCTCGTCGCCACCTTCCTTGTCGGGATGATGCTGAACAGCCAATCGTCGAAAGGCTTTTTTGATTTCGTCAGGTGACGCGCCTTTAGACACTCCTAATACTTCATAATAATCTCGCTTGCTCATCTCATCACCTCACTAAAGTTTCAAAATAATCCCTAAACTGCATAACGATCAGAAAGAACACAAAGATATAACTTAGGAGCAACACCCCTACGTGATTTTTGGCACCCCAGTCTCGAAACCTCTCTAATTTCTTAGGGATTCGAATGCGCTTGGTGATACTGAGCCACAAAAACCCATACCAGTTAAGGCCAAAAGTTACAGCCCATGCAACTATGCAGTAGATACAGAGTGCCTTGATTTCATACACAGCTTCATGAATAAGCCAAAACACGAATCCTAGTCCAAATAGGTGGCCAATTACATAGAGTGCCCAGTACCATGTTGCTTCTTTTTTAACGACTGAGCCTGCTAACATCGTCATCGCTACAGCAAACAAAACACCAAAGGCAAATATTCCAATCAATGGATTAGGAAACCCAAACGCGCTTGCCTCTGGCGACGTAATGATTGGCCCGCAACTTAGCAGGGGATTAATGCTGCAGCTCAAATGGTGCGACGGATTCTTTAGGATGGCAAACTTTTCTAATGTCAGCACAAACGAGGCTATGAATCCTATAAGACTCAGTACGGCCAGTGTTCTAGGGTATATTCTTTCTATTAGTGTTTGCTTCGTTGCTACCATTAGTTTGCTCTCATCAGTTTGTACTACTAAACATGCTTATATTTTAGCACTCTCAGTATTCGAGCGCTAAGGGTTTTTTCGAAGTTTTGCAGTCGGACCCATTGCGAGCTTCGCAATGACTCTCGGCAAAGCCCTTCGAATCAATTCTCTGTGGAATTCATCATCGGCGAGCTTTTCCGCAAGTTCTGTCTGCAAGCGGCGAGCTGCAGTTCCATCTATCGCACCAAACGCACGAAGCAGGCTAATAGTTTCGTCAAATTTTGCTGCCTGCAGAACATCCGGAACAGCGCTTACGTCATATCGAGCATCAACATACAACTGCGTAGTATAGGTTTCGATTGTATGCATCTGCACAAGTTCAAAACCTATGTCGCCTGAGTCTATCTCACTCATTGCTTGTTTCGGCCAGACGAGCGGCGTCTTCTCGCAACTTCCTCTGTCTTCTGTTAAATCCTTCGGCCGCAGCAAAACTCCCTAGCACAGTACCCATTAACTCACGACGCACGCCCAGTGCTTCTTCGACGGGCAAGACAACATCAGGTCGCAGTGCATCAATAAATGCCTGTACACCGCTATTCGAATCGGCCGCAAGATCTTTATCTTGTGGTTGTACATTCGATTCGTGATTATTAGAATCGGTCATCGAACTATCCTCAGGCGAGTGTGCCATACTACTTCCTCTCTTGCTCAAGCCATTGCTGTGGCTCGGCTTCTACTATTGCTTTTCTATTTATGAGACCACCGATCATCTGTGCCGTATATACAACTCGATCGTCGAGCAAAATTCGTTCTGTTGCACTAAAGGCTTCGAGCTCGCCATCACTACGAAACTGATACTCTTCACCATATCTCCGTGCAAGAGTCGGACCACGAACGGGAATTCGTATATCAGGATCACGTAGCACAAGTCTCAACCAATCACCAAGCTGCCGACCAGTAAAATTATCGTCTTCAATGCGTCCAAAGTAGTTCATGCCCCATACTGGCATCCATCTATTTCTGTCACGCGGGTCAATCACAGATACTTGCTCAAACCCAACAAAAGGCACTCCTCCCGCGTATTGATCATGATACCGCCAGCCATCTTTCTGATAGGATATAATGCGCGCTCCACTTTCAGTGCGCGTGACATTAGCTTCTGGTGCACCATAACCGAGCTTATGAGCGTCCGTTAGGAACTCGCGAAATTCAGTTGAGAGCTTTGGTAGTTGTTCAGCCATATCCGAAATCTAGCCTCCAATCCACCCGTTATTGTATGTTCAGTATACCAGTTATCGCTGCGGGTTTTCGTAATGCTCGAGAAGTGCGCCGGCGATCACATAGTCTATGTCCGACATTTTCCGTTGAGATCTCTCGCCCGAATGACTCGCTGCATATCGTTCCGCACTGAGGCCTCGTGAAATTATTAGAGTCTCCTCTCCCAGGTCATATTCTTCCCATGTCTCATATCCTTCATCGTCTTCTGCCGATACATACAGAATGCGGTAGGAAAGTGCACCGTCAGGTGATTTCGAGGCACTCAGCTGAATCGAACCTCCCTCGGGTCCTTCATGCACATCCCAAACGTGCTCAATTTCCTCGGACGACGATCGCTGCGCAAAGGTTGGCTCTATCCCCGCGAGCAAACGCTCAACTTCACGTATCAACCTTTGTGATTCGTTTACTGTTGGCGCTTGCTCGCTCATATTACTCCCCCGGTTTTAGCTTTCCTTCTTCTCTTCGTCTACGATTTCACCTTCGATTGGTTCGTCGGCTTTTTCTTTTTTGTCCGTCTGCTCCTCAGCAGGTGCTTCGTCCTTCTTTGCATCTTCATACATTTTAGCCCCAATAGGCATCATGATATCTGTAAGTTTCTTCGCTTCAGCCTCATATGTTGCCTTGTCTGCCTTATCGTCAATCTTTTTGGCTGCCTCAATTGCATCATCGAGCGACTTTGTTTCTTCCTCTGACAATTTGTCCTTGTAATCAAGCTTCATTTTCTCAGCCTGATAGACGGTGCTTTCAAAGACGTTCTTTGCTTCAGCTGCTTCACGCTTCGCCTTATCTTCATCGGCATGCGCTTCTGCTTCCTTGCGAGCCTTCTCGACTTCGTCTTTGTCTAGATTACCTGAGCCTTGAATGGTGATGCTCTGCTCTTTGCTACTGGCCTTGTCTTTAGCAGTAACGTTTAGGATTCCATTGGCATCAATATTGAAGATGACCTCAACTTGTGGCACACCTCGAGGTGCAGGAGGGATACCGTCAAGGATGAATTTTCCAAGAGATTTGTTATCACTGACCATCTCTCGTTCACCCTGCACAACATGGATCTCCACACTTGTTTGATTGTCTGCTGCGGTTGAGAATACTTCACTCTTACTAGTTGGGATTGTCGTATTGCGCTCAATGAGCTTTGTTGCGACGCCACCGAGCGTTTCAATACCTAAGCTTAGCGGGGTAACGTCGAGCAGAAGAACGTCTTTCACATCGCCCTGCAACACGCCGCCTTGAATGGCAGCACCGAGTGCAACAACTTCATCAGGGTTAACACCCTTAAGAGGCTCTTTGCCGAATATAGCTTTAACTTTCTCAACGACTGCAGGCATGCGAGTCATACCTCCTACGAGGACAATTTCGTCTATATCGCTAGCCTTAAGTCCTGCGTCTTTGAGTGCTTTCTCGCACGGAATAGCAGTTTTCTCGATGAGCTCTGAAACTAGTTCAACCAACTTTGCGCGCGTTAGCTTATATTCAAAGTGCTTTGGTCCTTCTGCGTCAGCTGTCAAAAACGGCAGATTGATTTCTGCGACTTCAGTAGTGGACAGCTCTTTCTTTGCTTTCTCGGCTTCTTCCTTAAGTCGTTGCATCGCTGCTTTGTCGCCCTTAATGTCGATACCGTGCTCGCTCTTAAACTGATCAACGAAGTGATTCACGATTCGAAGATCAAAGTCTTCACCACCGAGGTGCGTATCACCATTGGTGCTCTTTACCTGGAACAGGCCGTCTCCGAGCTCAAGGATAGAGATATCAAACGTTCCTCCACCTAAGTCGAAGACAACAACAGTCTCGTTCTTGTCTTTCTTATCGAGTCCGTATGCCAAAGCTGCAGCTGTTGGTTCGTTAATGATTCTTTTAACTTCGAGTCCTGCAATTTTGCCCGCGTCTTTAGTGGCTTGTCGTTGCGAGTCATCAAAGTACGCAGGTACAGTAATAACTGCTTCCGTAACAGGCTCACCAAGAAATTTCTCGGCATCTGCTTTGAGTTTTGAGAGAATCATTGCGCTGACTTCTTCGGGTGAATAATCCTTGTCGGCCATCTTCACCTTAACGCCCCCTGCGGCTTTGATAATCTCGTACGGCATGAGCTTGAGATCACGCTGCACCTCTTCGCTCTCGTAGTTTCGACCGATAAGTCGTTTCACACCAAATATTGTGTTTGTTGGATTTGTGACACGTTGGCGATTAGCAACCTGTCCAACAAGTCGCTCTCCGTTTTTATTAATAGCTACGACACTCGGCGTTGTACGATTACCTTCTGCGTTTGCGATAATCTCAGGTTGTCCTGATTGCATTACTGCCATGGCAGAGTTCGTAGTTCCGAGGTCGATTCCGATAATTTTTCCCATTTTATTTCCTCCTTATTTACATGTAGTCATATGCATCTGCGATGCGATCACTATTGGTATCAATGTACGCTCTCACGGTACATGCGAGCTGTTCAATTTGGTCTGGCTCCAGTGAAGGAAGGCTTTCAGCTATAACTGCCGTCAACTCACCGAGCATTCCTGTTTCTTTGAAAGCAATTCGTTCACGAACATAGTCATCGAATGCCGCATAAATTTCACTTGCTTCTGCCGACGTTGCTTGACGTATTTCGCTCAAAGATGCCTCCAGGTAGTTTTTTTGAACAAATTTGGCACTACATTGATACGAGTGCTAAATCCATTCTAGCATACAAAAATTGGCACTCTACTGTCAAGAGTGCCAATTCTGGTTTTTCTAGTTACTTCTTACTTTGGTCAAAGATAGCGGCGGCTGCTCGCTCACCTCGCTGCTGCATGTCGGCAAGGCTTCGATCATATGGCCGAGGCATTGTTGGTCGACTTTCTGTATCGTCGGACTCTTGCACTACATTATCCGATCTCGTTATTACTAGTGCCTGATGCCTTTCATGCACATTGGCAGTAAGCTGATCTGCACTGACTTGTACTGCCGTATCCCCACAAAATCCTTGCTCTCTATCAAACATACAACGCACAGCGTAGTGGCCGGCCATTATCCCAGCATCAGCAACCGAAAGCTCGCCCGCAACAATACTAGCTGCTTGCTCGGCACCTTTAGCTTTTAAGCTATCTCGAGGGCAGGTAGAACACGGCTTTTCCATATGCCTACCGTATCAGGCGTACAGAGTACAAACAAAAGCGCTATGAATGGCTTATAGGTAATTCCCTGTTTCAACTATTTCAAATAGCTTTGCGGCAACGATGTTTTGAGCAATCGCGTCTTCTCGACGAATGGCAACACTTTTTCCTTCATCCGTATGCATATAATAATTCAACGGACACTCATTGCGCACAATTGCATTGACACATCTACTGGCCAGAGCATGTATAGTCTCGTTTTGCTTGAAATACTGCTCCATGGCCGCGTGCTCAAGCGGATCAAATGAGCCTCGCAGTAGATAGTCACGACAAGCGATAAACGCGTCAAGCGCCGAAACTTGATCTAGACCGTCTAAGTACGGCGGTCTCGCCACTAACATATCTTTTTCTTCCGGACCGCATGACTCGCAGCCAAGAAGATTCACGACTATGCCTTGGTCACCTTAACCATTGCTGGGCGAATAACGGTGTCGCCTAATTTCCATCCTGACTGAAGCTCTTCGCTCACAACGTCATTCTCTCCGTCACCCTCATCGTGCTGCACCGCCTCGTGCAGATGGGGGTCAAAATGTTCCCCTACCGTCTTAATTCTCTCAAGACCAAGCGACTGCAATCGTTCATCAAACTGTTTGGCTACTGATTCAACACCTTTTACGTAGTTGTTGCCCTGCAAATCCTCTGGCACATGCTTGAGGGCAAGCTCAAGATTATCAATTGCTGGCAACAGTTCCTGTAGTACATTTGCTTTGTAATATCCTGCCAGGGAAGCTTTTTCTTCATCGAAGCGACGACGGATATTAAGCGCGTCTGCTCGTTCGCGCTGCAACGCTTCAGTAAGTTCCGCAACTTGCATCTCAAGTCCTTCGGTGTATTCGTCTACTGGTTCGGGTTGTGCTTTATTTGCCACTCTTATTCCTCGACTTACGATTTAATAATTCACGCTGCAGTAAGGTACCTAAGAAAATAAGCATAGCAAATATCAAGCCACGCAGACCATAGCTTTGTACTGACTCACTGTCGCCGACCGCAAGCCCAAAGAGCCCAAGTAGTACTCCAAAAATGGCACCTGAGGTTATCGAATGGATAAGTATGGTCTGAGTTGTCGCAGTTCGCATCTGCTCTTCCTTGCGGTCGCCCTGCTTCTTAATACGCACGAGTACATCTTGCCAAGCCATACCTACAAGACCTCCTCTAATGCCTCGCCAGCACATTTTACAAGCCCAATCACATCTCGGTAGCTTTGCCGAGTAGGGCCAAGCACACCGATGTAGCTTCTATCTGAATATGGGGAGCGGAATCGACTAATAATTAGACTTACTCCTGCGCCTGCGCCGATGGGATTTTCGCGTCCGATATACACGCTCAATGGATCATTTGGTGCAGCCTCTCGCAGCCAAGGCTCAAGGTTATCAAGCAAACGAGCGACTTCCTGGACTTGTCCCGGATGGATGAATTCAGGCTGGCCAAACAGATTACTCAGTCCCGCCATATATAACTGATCACCAATTGTGGCAAGACCAAGATTATGTGTTAGTTCTACGAGTGTATCAACGGCGTTCCGAATAGTGCGCTCCGGCAAACCCCCACTAGCAACACGCGCCGTAAGTGCTTTCTGCGCACGTCCCTCAGAAGCAGTCCCACGATCATCATCACTCATCTGATTAACATAGAGCCTGTAACCTTTGTCGGTAGGAATTCGTCCTGCACTTGTGTGCGGTTGTGAAATAAAACCGCTATTCTCTAACTCTGCCATTTCGGCACGTATCGTCGCACTACTAACACCAAAAAGTTTAGCCAACAAACTAGAGCCAACCGGACTGGCAACTTCGGCATACTGCTCGATGATAGCGCGCAATATTTGCGCTTGGCGATCGGTCATGCGGGCACCTCTTATATGCTTCTTTACTGAAGCTATAGTACTATTTCTAGCACTCTGTAGTCAAGAGTGCTAAAGCCGTCAGCTGTTTAGATATAACTGAATATCAATGAGCAATTGGCGCGCGTGATCACGAGCTGCGTCTTCAATCGCACTGTCGTTCAGCCGACCGTAAGCTATATCATTAACGACCGCGGTACATTCCGCGAGATTTTCGTTCACTGCAAACAAATAATGCGTCGCACTAAGTGCTGTTTCGATTTCTTGCTCGGCACTCTTTAGGCGGCGGCGAAGCTCTTCGTTTGTCATTTTGCTGCGCTTATGTAGTCTCAATAGCCATTCATCAAAAGCGGGAGGCAAAAGAAACACACTCTTGAGTTCAGGATTGTGGCTTCGATAGGTCGACTCTCCCTGTACCTCAATCTCTTTGAGTGCGATTTTTCCCTGTTGGTATGCTTTTTCAAACTCACGCTTATGCGCACCACTCACCTGCTGCCTGTGAATAACTGCCGCCTCGACATAATCTTGCTCCCGAATTCCCTCTAGTACCTCTGCCTCAGTTTTGAACCAATATACTTTGCCGTTTTGCTCTGGCTCACCTTCGACGATTCTCGGAGCACGTGTCGTGTCAGAGACGATCATGAAATAGTTGCCCGTCTTTACTAGTTCATCAATCAAAGTATTCCGGCCCGATCCTGTAGGCCCAACAAGCACAACAAGCGGCGCTTTTCGCAGCACATCAGTTACAGCCTCACTTGGCGAATAGTCCTCAAGCAGTGCTTCAAATTCTTCTAGATGTTCAAGTTGTGGCGGTGTGTGTTTTGGGGTTTCCATGTATCAGTTATAACAGATTAGATTTTGATGTCCACTCCAAGAAGCAACAGAACGAGCTTTGTAGTGAAGTATGTTCGCTAGTTAGTTTCCGTAGAGTCGCTTATGCCAGTAGCGTATCTCCCAGCTCGGACCAACTGGAACACCTTGAGCTTTGTAGTACGCCATACGAGTAGGTACTTCAACAGAATCACCGACCGATATAGCCCCGTTAACCATTTTGAACTGCTCGGCGTTCAAAAGCATTCCAGCTGTCTTTGCCCCGCCGTTTAACTGAATGAACTTAATCCACGCCACTGCATTTTCTTTAGTACTCGCACCGTTTGACTGCCCCACAAAATCTTGAAGATCCAGGAATATCGGTGTTTTTGCGTTAGTAAACAAATCGGTGAGATTTGCTGATAGATCAGGCAATGCCCACGCGAGCTCATTACCCGGCTGATATTGCGAGTATGGCGTCCAGAAAGCCGGTGACCACATCACTCGCTGCTTAAAGCTGATCTTATTCAGTTCTGTAGAGAGGGTATTTATGTAGGTTAGATACGCAGATTCAATAGATTTATCCCAAAACCCTGCCAAGTTCGCTTCGTAGGTTATATACCAATCAAACTGCGCCTTAGGATATGCTAATTTAAACGCTGCTGCGGCCGACTTTGAGATACTGACATTTTGTGCACGAAAGTTAGTATCTTTAATTCCCTCAATGTATTTAGAGCCCGCTCCTGTCCATGCCAAATCAACAGTTCCTACATATGCATAGTCAAAAGCCTTCAGAGATCCTCCTGGCAAATAAGGCGCAATCACATCTAGATAGCTTTTGTAGAGCTTGCCATCCTTATCGGCAATGTCCTGCAATACAATTCTATTTATATAGGCTGGTTTTTGCGGGTTTCTATGTTTTAGACGAATGTCTTCAAGATACGATTTAAGCTGCGCTGGGCTGATAGTAGGATCAAGTGTCGAAACCTGAATCATCACACCATATGATGGCTCTGAAGGTATCGCTGTAGCAGCAAAAGTACGGCTTATAGTAATAGCGCCTGCAACAAGAATGAGAATCGCAGATAGTCCATAGGCTAACCTACGCAGTCCCGTCTTTGTACTCGATCGATAGCCGAACCGTGTTTTAGTATGCTCTGTTACATTATCCCAAGTTTTTCCTCGAGATGATTTAAAACGAGACATTGTATTTCCTTTTTGTTTTTAGGTATATATCGGATAGTAGCACTTCAGAAAACAGACCGCAAACTGCTTGTGTTTGCTAATCACGCTTTAACATGACAGTAAATGCTTCTGCCGGGATATCAACTTTACCAAAGCGCTTCATGCGCTTTTTACCGCGCGCCTGTTTTGCAAGCACCTTTTTCTTACGGGATACGTCGCCGCCGTACAATCCAGTCGTAACATCTTTTCGATACGCACTCAGATCTTCACGTGCTATAAATTTACCGCCGATAGCAGCTTGCAAAGCTACTTTGAAGTTTTGCCTTGGAATAATGTCTTTCAGTTTCGTAACTGTTGACTGACCCAGGCTTTGCGCTTCGGTTTTATGAACGATAAGGCTCAAAGCCCCAACGATATCTCCCGCTACATAAAAATCAACCTTTACGAGATCTTCTGCACGATAATCATCTAGCTCGTAGTTAAAGCTGCCGTAGCCACTAGTTATGCTCTTAAGCTCATCATAAAAATCAGTTAGCAGGTTTGCGAGAGGAGCGTCAAAGCTAACCAACGCCAGCTGGGCGTCAACATAGCTCAGATGCTTGTGAATACCTCTCTTTGTCGCCACCAACTGCATGACACCGCCAACATATTCTTTCGGCACAACCACTTCACCCTTAATCCATGGCTCTCTGATTTCAGAAATTGTAGCAACGTCGGGCAAATCTGAAGCACTCTTGATATCGATTTCCGTGCCGTCGGTTTTTACCACATGGTAGTCGGTGCTCGGGTTCGTAATTATGAGACTTAGGTCATACTCTCGCTCTAGTCGTTCGCGGACAATATCCATATGCAGCAGTCCTAAGAATCCGATTCGCACCCCAAATCCTAATACGGGAGAATTCTCTGGGGTAAATTGCAATGCCGAATCACTTAAACTTAGTTTTTCGACCGCGTCCTTTAGCTCCTGATAGTGCTCATTACTCTCCGGGAAAAAGCCGGCATAGACGAAAGGTTTGACGTCTTTATAGCCAGGCAATGGATCAACGCTAGGGTTACTCGTCAGCGTAACTGTGTCACCGACTTTGGCTTCTCGTGTTGTCTTCAGGTTTGTAACGATATATCCAATTTCACCAGTCTCAATGGCTTTACCGGCAGTCATGCCAGGCTGCAGTGATCCGACTTCAAGCGCAAGTCCTTCGGCATTGGTAGCGCACATTGTAATCTCGTCGGCCTTGCCAATTCTACCGTCTACGGCACGAACGTAGAGAATAACTCCTCGATAATCATCGTAGTAACTATCGAAAATAAGTGCACGCGTGGGCGCATCAACATCTCCGGTAGGCGGTTTCACCTGCGCAACTACAGCCTCGAGGACATCTGGCACACCGACGCCAGTCTTGGCGCTTATGTGCAGTATTTCCTCTGGCTTACACCCCAGCAAGCTCACCACTTCGGCTGTAACCTTTGGTACATCAGCTGCTGGAAGGTCTATTTTGTTGAGTACTGGGATTATTGTTAGATCGGCAGCCAATGCTAGGTACACATTTGCTAACGTTTGTGCTTGGATACCCTGCGAAGCATCAACAACTAAAATCGCCCCTTCACATGCTTCCAAGCTTCGTGACACTTCATAGCTAAAGTCAACATGTCCTGGTGTATCAATCAGATTAAGCTCATAGTCCTTGTATCGCATACGAACGGGAGCTAACTTAATTGTTATTCCTTTTTCACGCTCAAGGTCCATCTTATCGAGCAACTGCGCTTTCATATCACGTTTTTGGACGGTACCGGTTAGCTCCAATAGACGATCAGCCAGGGTAGACTTACCGTGGTCAATGTGAGCAATGATACAGAAATTTCGTATATGATCTTGATGCATACTGCGCATATTCTAACAGAGGTAACCCCAAAGAGCTACCCCAGTTAAGCCACGCATACGGTCGACATTAGCGCCACTGGTTGAAGAGAATTTTCTTTGTTCGACTAATGATCGGTTCCGCCTCTTGCAATCGGAAGACTGAACAGATTGCCGTATATGCGGCCAAGCTACCAACAACGATTAAGCCGAATTTAGGCACTAGGCTTGCAAAACCTCTGTCCCTCGCGCCAAGAGGTAGTAATCTAATCAAGAAATACGTGACTAACGACATCAGCCCGGCAGCTGACAACATCTTTATGAATGCTGCGGTAAATTCTGCGGTAATGAACCCTGGATAGCGACGCCATAGTACTCCAACCAGAATCAAGACTTCGGCTGCTGCAACGATTGATTGAGCCATCGCTAACCCGTTTATGCCATAAGCACTTGGCCGAGCCAAGAAGATCGCGAGAAAAATATTAAGCAGGATAGCAAAGATAGATATCTTTAGAGGGGTCATCGTATCGTGTTGTGCGTAGAAAGATCGACTCATTATATGAAAGATCGAACGGAAGAAGATAGAAACTACCAGAAGCCCAAGCAATGAAGCAATAACGGGGTTGCCTCCTGCGGCCAACAGTCGCACCAGATAACCTCGACCAAAGTAAGCAATCACCGCGGCAGGCAAGGCTAACCATATAATCACTCTAAGAATTCTCAGTAAGTCACGCTTGAATAAATCGGGGCGACCTTGATTGAGTCGATCTGTAATCCTCGGGAAAGCCGCCGTACTGATCGCCACACCAATGAGTGTTATCGGCACGCTGTGCAGTGTATACGCCGTTTGATACGCAGTGATCGCACCGACGCCCAGACGTGACGCGAGGTTTACTTCGACAATGTTATTGAAGTAGTCAATTCCTTGATCGACAGAACGGGCTGGTAGGAGATGGAGCACTTCCTTGAAACCTCTGTTCTTCCAGAAAATCTTAGGAAAGTAGGTGTAGCCCATGCCGTATAGTCCGAACGCCGCCACCAATAACTGCATGATAGATCCAATCACCACTCCATACGCAACACCTTCGATACCTAATCGTGGGCTAAGGCCAATGATCCCAATTATGATTCCCATACTGTAGAAACTCGGCGCTAAGGCAAAAAAGAAAAACCGCCCCACCGCCTGCTGCATACTTGTGAACACACTACTGATGGAAAACAAAAATGGATTTATGGCGATTATGCGCATCATACTCGCTGCCTGCTCAAGCTGATATCCTTGCAGTCCAGAGGCAACAACATGTACCAAAGGTTTAGCAAAAATCATGATAAGGATGGACGCAACGAAAGTGATTGCCGCCATGAAATTCAGTAAGCTATTGCTCAATTCCCACGCTGACTTTTTATTACCTTTGCCAAGTCGCTCATTGAACACTGGTATAAATGTGACACTGAGTGCGCCGCTCGTTAATACAAAGAACATAAAGTCAGGGATCGTAAATGCTGCCTTATAAGCGTCAACCTCGGCACCGACACCAAAGTTCGCAAGCAGCAGACGCTCACGCATGAGTCCGAGAAGGTTCGCCACTAGCGTCGATGCGGCAAGCAACCCAGCTGCCCAAAATATAGGCACTCGTTTATTAGCACGATTTAATATTCGATTCATCTAACTACTAGTATCAGGGATAGAGCTAAAGCGATCAAGCACATTGCTACTACGGAACGTACTTTGGTGCTTTATGCCTGCTTTATAAGGTTGCCTATGAGTGCAAACAGAAACATTAATACAAGCCCAATGACAACGATATAGAAGGGAACCTTTGCTTCGCGCGCAAAACCCCGAATGAAGCCGAATGATTTATTTTCACTTGGCTGAGTAGTTTTTCTTATCTGTCGAATTGCTCCGTATGCCAACAGTATTACAACTCCGAAGAAACCTAAGACCATGGTCGACTTGGCCCAACCAGGCATTTTTTCCGGTGAACCGAACGCTATCACCAGAAGTGCGAAAACAGTTGGAACTATATACAGATACAGACGTAGAGCTAACGAGAGAATAGGGTCATCGTGCTCGGTAGCATCTCTGGATATATGTTTCATTTCGTTCTAATACAGTGCGGCATCTTTAGGCATCGTTGTGCCTTTGAGAATCTCTATGACTCGCTCTGCTTCAACAGTTTCCTTCTCAAGCAGCTCGTCTTTAAGTTTCTCAAGTGGTTTCAGGTTAGCCCGAATAACTGACTCTGCACGCTTACTTGCTTCAGTGATTAGAGCCTCGACTTCATCATCAATGACTTTGGCTGTTTCGTCAGAATAGGTACGCTCATGGACGAGTCGTTCCATCATCATGCCGTCTTCAGTGTGGAACACTTGATCTCGCAATGCCTTACCCATCCCCTGCTCAACCACCATTTCGCGAGCTAGTTCTGCGGCTTTCTGCAGGTCGCTACCTGCACCGGTCGTGACTCGATCATCACCGTATTTGATTTTCTCTGCAACCCTGCCACCGAGCATTCGAGCGAGAACATCTTTGTATTCAATGATGCTGTGATAGCTCTTGTCCTCAGGCGGAATAAACCAGGTGACTCCTCCGGTACCGCCACGTGGGATAATCGTTACTTTGTGCACCATGTCGCTATCTGGCAGTACTTGACCGACAACAGCATGGCCAGCCTCGTGATAGGCGGTCAGCTCTTTCTCTTTGTCGCTCATTACCTTTGACTTGCGTTCAGGACCAATCGCAACCTTTTCGAATGCTTCGGTAAGATCTTTGTTGCTGATCGTCTTGCTATCACGACGAGCGGCCACGATAGCAGCTTCATTTGCGATGTTCGCAAGATCGGCACCACTACTGCCAGCTGTCTTTGCGGCTAGAGACGAAATATCGACAGCGCTATCAAGTGGCTTCTTTTCGAAGTGAATCTTCAAAATCGCTTCGCGCGCCTTGCGGTCTGGCAAGCTAATCATGACTCGACGGTCAAATCGACCGGGTCGAAGCAATGCAGGATCAAGAACATCTGCGCGGTTTGTAGCGGCAACGACTATTACGTTTGATCCCTGTTCGAAACCATCCATCTCAACAAGAATCTGGTTCAGTGTCTGTTCTCGCTCATCATGTCCACCTCCCATTCCAGAGCCTCGACGCCGCCCAACTGCATCGATTTCGTCTATGAAGATAATGCAGGGAGCATTTTTCTTAGCTTTCGCGAAGAGATCACGCACACGTGAGGCACCAACGCCGACGAACATTTCAACGAATTCTGAACCCGAAATGCTGAAGAACGGCACCCCAGCCTCGCCCGCAACTGCGCGGGCCAACATTGTTTTACCTGTTCCTGGAGGGCCTACGAGTAGTACACCTTTTGGAATACGAGCGCCTACCTTTTCGAACTTAGTTGGGAATTTAAGGAATTCAACTACTTCTTCAAGATCTTGTTTGGATTCTTCATTACCAGCAACGTCTTTGAAGTTGATGATGTCCTTTTCATTGCCAAATAAACGAGCACGGCTCTTCCCGAAACTCATCGCCTGATTTCCTTGCCCTTGAGCTTGACGCATCATGAACCAGAAAAATGCCATTATTGCTATGAGTGGCAGTATAGCCAAGCCAACTTGCAGCCACGTATCGTTTCCATTGCTTTGTGAAGCAAACGTGACCTTGACCTCTCCATTATTGGGGATACCTTGTTCGTAAATAGAACCTTGTGAGTCACGACGACTCTTGAGCGTCGGGTCCTTCTGGTCCTTCTCGGTTACTTTGAGTTCCTCACCATTCACTTCGATTGCTGAGATTTCGCCGCGCTTAGCTTTGTCCACCACTTCGGAGAAGGGAACATCTTTAACCTGCTTAGAAGGTTGACGATTAACGGCGACTATTATGAGACCGAAGAGTAATATCAGGGCGACAAATCCTGCGTTCTTCATGCCACGCCTGCGATTGTCTGAGGGTGTACGTTTTTTATCCATGTAGGAGTAATTATACAACTGACAGGTAGCACTGGCTAGTAGTGAGCGCCAATATTACTACAGAACGTAAAGCAAACCTTATGTTCGAGGTCCGAAAAAGATCGCCCGCTCTGGCATGACCTGCATATGTATATGACAGCAAGCATCATGCTTCGATCGAAGAACGGCAGTCTTTGCCGCCACCGAAAAACGCTCTAAGTTTTTTGCGCTGACATCTCTAGCTCCAAGTTTACGCAAAATTGTCATGATGACTTCTCGAGACTCGGCGTGCGACAACATGATAAGTTGGTGTCGCGGAATGAGGATGCCCTGCCCTTCGTCTTGTGCATACTTCGTCAACCAAGCATCGAGCTGACTGTCTGCCTCGCCATTAAGCTGGTGCGCGCGATCTATAAACGCGAGAAGTTTCTCTCTAAACGCTGGATCCTTCGCTTCGGCTTTGGGGATCATAACGCGTCGAACATAATTGCGACGGTATTTTGTATCTGAATTGGTACTATCTTCTCTCCAATGGAGCCCATGCGTCCGAGCGTACAGTTCAAGATCACGTTTGCGAAGCGACAGCAGCGGCCGCCAAATTTCATCGGTAGACCGTAGTGAGCCAAGTCCTTTGCGGCCAGTTCCTCTGAGCAGATTCATGACAGCCGTCTCTACTAAATCGTCTTGATGGTGTGCCGTGACTATAGCTCGAGCGTTATAGGTGCGACGAATGCCGTGCAGAAACTCATATCGAGCCGCTCGAGCCATTTCCTCGCTTGCCGAAGTGCCCAGCTCTTTTCGTTCCGTTTCAAAACGCAGGCCATAACGATCAGCAAGCGCACCAACAAATAATGCATCATCTGAGGAATCAGGACGGATACCATGATCAAAGTGCGCCACAATCAGCTGCCTAGAATCCAGTTGACGAGCTAGTACATCCAATAAAACAACAGAGTCTATCCCGCCGCTGATTGCGAGTACTATCGGTTGCATGTCTGTTTGAACGCTCATGGTATAATTGTTACACCAAATGAGTCGAGAAGCCACACTTCAAACCTCTGAGAATAAGCTTATTCTCCCTGTGGCGTTTGTCGGCGGCCCAGGATCAGGCAAGAGTTCAGCCGCTCTCTACCTCGACAGCTACGACTTTCAAGAAACACACCCCGCAATCCAATACACATATAAGCGCGCCATGACATTTCGTATGCGTGATCTACTGAATTGGTATATTGCCGATCAAGGCCAACCACGACCACATGTAAGTGAGCTGATCCATAAACACGAGGAACTTCGCGCAAATGGAGAGGGTCACAAAATCTTTAACTTATTTCATACCAAGCTCGATACCGGGATCTATGGTATTGATGCTATTCGTCACCCGGAAGATCTGGGAGAAATCTTGGCCATGGGCGGTCTTGTCATCGGCCTGCGTAGCAGTCAGGCGCGTCGTCGCGAGCTTTGGGTGAGCGACACGAATGATGTGAAGCA
>CAZNVG010000012.1:0-30055 GCA_964576475.1 uncultured Candidatus Saccharibacteria bacterium
TTTCATGGTTTTATTATATAGCACTTTGATTTTCTGAAAGAAAGTCGAAGTCCAGTCGAGTTTACTCGGCTGTTTTGTTCATCTTCCCGTCTCGAATAGCTTCAAGAAGTTCACGGTGCTGAAGTTTGTTACGTTTGCGGTTGCGGCCACTGCGAGTCAAGAGGCGGAATGGGATAACAAAGATACCAAACAGTCCAAATATGATGAAGTACCAAATAGCGACAACTGACCATGCCATGAATATAAGCCCAAGGGCAACCGGTACCAGCACTAGCCATTTCAAAAGTTCATTGTCGGCTTCGGTGATTTTCCAAATCCTTGCAGCCGAACCTGAAAACGAAGTCGGTGCTGATACTATGACTTTTTCTGACTTAAGTTTAGTGCTCATATTCTCCTTAAGATAGTGTGCATTTTAAATATCAGTTATGTAACTAGCTTACGACATTCTACCTAAAAATTGTCAATAAATATACCAATGAATTTGTGGAACTTTTCCTCGAGTCGTTCGATAATACTACTGCGTTCACGAATCGGAATGTCTGCAATACGCGTACTGGCGTAGTCATCTTTCCTGGGCATTCGACCACTGTAGGAGTATTTGTCTATAAGCTTTCGCAAACGTTCAGGATCGAGCGTCTCTTCTTCACAAAACGCTCGTAATGCATTTTCTTGTTCTTCACTCCAGAAGCTTTGAAATTCACCGTCAACCTGTTCGCTATCAGTGATGTTCGGTAACGTGCCATTTATAAATCGTTCTATCAGCTCACGCTTGCTACGTAACTTTTCGTCACCCGACATAATATCGTCGACCTGCTTGATGATCTTTTCTTTTTCCTGATCATCGGCACCGACAAATTGTGCCAATAGTCGCAAGATATAATCAACGTTGATGTCGTCGCGTCGTATCAGTTCTAGCTCAAAATCAATCTCATCAAGAATTGATTCTTTTTCCTTATCGTCATTTTTCGTTTCAAAATATACATCGAGGTACTTAGACTTATAGTCTTCAAACTCCTGCTCGCCAATAGATGTATGAGAATACTCAAAATCTGTAAACGTTACTAAGATATTGCGGGCGCGCATGACTTCGCGGAACAGCTCAACAAAATGCTTCTTCTCAGCTTCACCCATAAGGCTGTCCGCCGCTTGGTATGTTGGGACGAGTGTACGTAATTCAGCGACGCGCGCGTTAAAATCAGCCAAATATTCTTCATAAGGCTTCATGAACACAACCTCTACGGCATCTTTGTTGCTAAATAAGCGCAGGGCCTCATCAGTTGCCTTTTTAAGATTACGGAACACGACTATATTACCTTGTGATTTTTGCTCATTGAGTATGCGGTTAGTGCGTGAATAAGCCTGTATCAAGCCGTGATATTTCAGATTTTTATCGACATACAATGTATTGAGGGTCTTGCTATCGAACCCAGTCAGGAACATATTTACTACGAGTAGAATGTCGATTTCACGTTGCTTGACGCGCTTGGCGATGTCTTTGTAATAGTTGTAGAAACTATTACTGTCACGAGTGGTATAGTTTGTGCCAAACAGCGCATTGTAGTCACCTAAAGCACCTTCAAGCACATCACGTGAGTGTTGGTTAATGGGCGCATCATCGGTCATATCTATGTCAACGTTATCTATTAGGCCGTCCGCGTCTTTATCCTCTTCGTTAGCTTGGTAGCTAAATATAGTGGCAATCTTCAAGCTATGATCTCGCGACTTAAAATATTCGTAATACTTCTGCAGTACGGGTACACTACCGACACACATCATGGCCGTAAACTCACGCGAGTGTGTTTTGCGGTCATGGTTTGCCAATACATAGTCTGCAATCTTATGTACGCGCATATCGCTTTCCATAACTTCACGAGTATTGATAGCTTCAACGTCGATATCAATGTTGGTGGCGCTATCTGAGCGTTGTTTAAACTTGCCAACGTATTCCACGCTAAACTTCAACACATTGCCGTCATTTATTGCGTCGGTGATGATATATCGGTGTAGGCAATCTCCAAACAAATCATGTGTTGTGCGTTTACCAAAACCATTACCAGTGAGGTTCTCTACAAAAATTGGGGTACCAGTAAACCCAAACATCTGGTAGTTGGTAAAGTACTCGGTAATGTTTCTGTGGGTTTTACCGAACTGGCTACGATGGCATTCGTCAAATATAAAGACGATTCGTTTATCGCGTATATTCTCCATCTTGTGGGCATGGCGTTCGTTGTTGATCGCAACATCGAGTTTTTGGATAGTCGTCACTATCAGTTTCGTATCTGGGTCGCTCAGCTGGCGAACGAGTGAACCTGTGTTGCTCGTGGCATTCACGCTGTCTTCTTTGAAGCTATTAAACTCTTTGATCGTTTGGTAATCAAGGTCGTTACGGTCAACCACGAACAAGACCTTATCTATATCGGGTTGAGAGGTGAGTATTTGGCTAGCCTTAAAGCTCGTTAGAGTTTTGCCGCTACCCGTAGTGTGCCATATGTAACCACCGCGACCTCCGTTCGCTACTTTTTCGATAATCCGTTCAACTGCATAGTACTGGTAGGGACGTAGCACCATCAGCACCTTGTCGGTTTCATTCAGGACGGTGTATTTGGTGATCATTTTGCTAACAAAGCACTTTTCCAGAAAGACTTTGGCGAAATCTTCAAGCTGGCTAATACGCTTGTTTTCGACATCCGTCCAGTAGAATGTTTGCTTGAAACTGGCTTTTTTGGTGCCGGTATAGCTCACACTGTTCGCGTAGTATTTCGTGTTCACACCGTTACTTATTACGAACAGCTGTACGTACTGGAATAGCCCGTGATTGGCGGCATAGCTGTGGCGTCGGTAACGGTTGACTTGGTTAAACGCCTCTTTGAGTTCTATGCCACGGCGCTTCAGCTCTATCTGTACCAGTGGCAAGCCATTGATGAGGATTGTCACATCATAGCGGGTATCGTATGACCCACTGTTTGTGATTTGCTGTGCGACTTGGTATTCATTTTTGCACCACTTGGCTTGGTTGATGAACTCTATGTAAATAGTGTCTTTATCGTTGTCGCGCTTGAGTGCTAGTTTGTCACGTAGCAGCTTGGCGCGATCAAACACGTTGCCTTTGTCTAGGTGGTTTAGGACGCGGCGAAATTCACCATCGCTGAGTGTGATGTTGTTGTGTTTCTCGAGCTGAGTTTTGAGATTGGCAAGCATCGCCGCAGTATCAGGTAATACGACTTTTTCATAACCTTGCTCAACAAGCTGACCGATAAGGTTATTCTCGAGGGCTTGTTCAGATTGGGTGGTCATTTATTTATCCTCTCTACTGTGTAGTATGCGCATTTTGTGGTTCTTGTAATTGCAGTGTATAGGTTACGAATGTTCATGGACTTACCAAAGATCACCGCATCAAATTCTATAGTGCTACCTTTTGCAGATTTTATAGTTTGCTTAGGACCGCTCCATCTAGTTATAGCATCTTTCATCGATGGACTCTCTTGTGAATATAGTAACACTCTACTGCCGTCATCGTATCCACCCAAGTCGTTGTCGCTAATCTTTATACATCCACCCGAATTATCATTTCCATAAATATCTATCTCCAAGTTTTCTCGAATCCATACACAATTATCTTCCGGACACCTATATGTCACGCTTCTTCTTTCCTCGGTTAAGTCTAAGCCTTCAAACCAATCACTCCCACCGTTCACATTTTGATAAGGGTCACCAAGCAGTATTAACTCTACATCAGAGTTAAAAAGCAGTTCTGCAAAATCCTGCATAAAACCGCTCTTAATATCCTGAGCTTCATCAATGATAATATACTCAAACCTACTACTTAGCATAGCTACTATTTTTTCAGGATAGTTCTTGACTATATACCAGGCCAGGGAGTCTCGCTGTTCGTGATCCAGTAGGACAGAGTCGGTTGCAAAAATTAATTTCAAGAAATATCCATTTGTAAAATTATGCCGCGAGTGAAGGTCTTGATTTTGCGTCTCTAGGCTGACAGGAATTAGTCTAGAACCGTTGTATAGCTTTCCATCATTCGATATTTTTATACTACCCAGCATTTGTCCATTCGGCGATGTCTTATCGTTATAGATAATACTTGAACCCTTTGCGACAATTGGTATATAGGAAAGCATTTTTGGGAGAATAAAGCTTGAGAACAGCGAACTTATGGTCAGGCTTAATATACCCGAATTCTTCATCTCATTTACTACCGAATTAGTAAAAGCAAGATATAACCCGCCTTTATTATTTATCATATAGTCACGAGAATATGTAGTTTTTCCTCCACCCGCAACGAAATTAACTACTCGTGAACTCATCAGCGACCTCTTTAATCACATGCCAACCCGATAAATCAATATTCAGTTCAATTATTTTCTGTGCAATCTCAGTTTTCTTGTTAGGTTTTGCAACTTTGATTGAATCATGCTTACTATGCTGCTTGATTAGATCAGTAAAGCTATCCTCACTTAAATATCCATTATTAAACAAATCAGTTTCAAGTGTGTTGTCTACCTCAACTATACGAGTGCCGTTTTTTTCGCATAATTTTTTTAAGTTATTAAACCTAGTCGTTGGTTTATCACCACTTTTACTCTCCGATACATCACTGTCGCTCACTACGACAAGCCTCTTGTTCATGCCAACCGCCAACTGCACGTATGGCTCAAACATTACTCCAGCAACATTCACGACAGTCCAGTTTAGTTGGTTCTTTGAAATATAGTCGCGAATAATAACCTCCTCGGTAAACCCTTCAACTAAAACAATGTTGTTAGCGAGTAAAAGCTCCGCTCTTCCGGGATGTAGAAATGTATTAATCTTTTTTCGAATGTCTTTACTTTTCACTATCTTCGATAGGTTGCCGTACTGAGTGTCTATAATTTTCTCGACTTTAAATTCATTCACCACCACGGGAGAATGAGTCGTGGCAATAACGAACGTCTCTTCAAGCTCCTTAATCTCATTTACGAGATTTCTAAGCAGAGCAGGGTGCAAGTGATTTTCTATCTCATCAATTAATATGATGTTATAGTCGTCTCCCATGCTACAGAGCATTACATTTGCTATACTTTTATAACCCGATCCAATCCGAATACTATGTTCACTATCTCCATCAACAATGTATAGCTTCTCGTCGGACATCTTTGGATCAGAAACGTCAACGTCTAGTGTTTTGTTAAATTTTTCGCATAACTTCTTGAATGCCGCCGCCTTTTTAGCGATTTGGCCCTGAATACCCTGCTTTGTTTTCATTTTAAATTCTTCGTATTCTTCTTCTGATTCCAAAAAGTTGCCTATACCCGTTGTGAGCCCCGGTGAATATATATCGTCAACCCTGATTAACGGCATCATATACACTTTTGGTATTTTCAAATCTTCTTCGACGATCTGACTATGAATGTCTGTGCCGTCTAGATTACAGTATCGCTTAAGATACCGTCCACTACCGGTCTTTCTGATAATTACCTTGAAGCCACAGATATCACTACCGCCCGCTTGGGGCAAATTGAAGCTTGGTATTGAATTATGTTTTAATCTTACGGTGATCTCTATAGGTGAAGAGTCGTCGCTATTAGCAAAATCGCTCTTGTCAACCCTCATATAGCTACCGTCAAAGCTACTGAATGCCAACCTTATGCCTTCAAGCACATTGGTTTTACCATCGCCATTTTTACCAATTAAAATATTAAAGTTATCCTCAAAGTTGTATGTCTTGCCGTTAAGGTTTCTATAATTCTTAAAATCCACCCACTCAATCATACAAACATCCTCTGCAACAAAGCTTTCTTAAACTCCTTAGCTTTTGCAGCTTGTGATTTAGTGAGGGTTATTTTTTCGTCGATTGCATTTAAAAAGTCGGCGATTCTTTGCTGCTCTTCAAAGCAAGGATAAGCAAATGTCAATGAGCTTAATGCGTTATACTTTAAGTTCCATGTGTCCGAAGTTAAGCCTTGTGACCAACGCTGAAATAGGTTTATGGCATCTTTTGTTTTAAATCTATATGACCAATATTTTCCAGACTGGTCCTTTTTTGGTGTGATTACAGTATAGGCAGGGCTAACGATCCCGTCTTCTTGTGATAATCCGCTCGCTCCTTGCCACATCCGCATAGTGTTGTATGCAATATCGCCAGTATGCACCACTTTGTAGTTTGATTTATTTTCACTACTATTGTCCTTCCGGTCAATCGACGAGAAAGGCACGATCCCGTTTGATATCGTTACTGAGAGCATTTTACTGTCTCCGTCGCGCTCGAGCCGTTCATCAAAAACATTAGAAAGTTTTTTTGATTCCCAATCCGAGAAAGTAGTTCCATCATCTCTAGTGAAGCGGATCTTCTGGCTAAAGATTTTTTGCATCACGCCACGCTTGTAGTCATGTAATTTTTCGGATTTTTGCTCTAGCGCCGCAATCCTTTCATCCACTGCGGTCAAATAGGTGGTTATTTTCTGCTGTTCTCCTATTGTTGGTAGAGCTAGCATTAGTCGCTTTAGGGCACTTGGATAAAGGTGAATAATTGACATTCCCTGCGCTAAACATGCAATTGCTGTACGCTTTTTATTGTTTAAGTAATATGCCAAAAACGTTCCTGAATTACTAGAGCGGATAATATTTATGTCGCCGCCAATCATAACGTCATTCTGTAATACACACGATGCAGTAGCAATATCTATATGCGTTTCACCCGACGCAGGAATGATTACATCTTCAATTTTGCTGAGTGCCTTACCTTTGGGCGATATATCCGTATATGATAGAATTTTTGTAATTCTTTCATCGTACTTTGTATACAGTTCACCGTATCTTATGGCAGGATACTTGCCGCCTGGACTAATGTCCTCTTTTGAAATACCGGAACCTTTTGAAAATATAGCGATATCTCCAAGCATATTAACGTTCCAGTCATCAGTAAATTCAGAAAAACGCAGTTTTGGAGTCATTATTTGCCACCCTTGCGAATAACCTGGTCCATTGTCTTTCCGTCTTTATCTTTCCAATAAACCCATGCATTGGTTGGAGTCCCAGAGACGATATCGGCTGCGTGGCTAGCACTCCGAAAGGGTATATTTTCAAGTAATTCAACAAACGCACCTTTATCAAGTGCATTATTGATTATTTCATTGCGCTCAACAACTCTGTGTGGCCAGCCCTTTTGTAAGCTCGGAGCATATGTCTTATCAATTTTTGATCCAGCAAGTATGATAAACTTATCGCCCCTGTATTGCCCGCGTGCGTCGCTAAGTTTTGACTTTGCGTACCACGTATCATTTTCTCGCTGTTGCTCTTTTGTGCTGAATACACTGTAGCCGAATAGCTCAGAAATAAATGCCGTGTCTTCCATGATGATATCGAGCAAATACTCTTTGAACTGATGGATCGTATTGCGAGCGGGGACGGTTTTATTAAGTAGAGTCATTGCGGTAGACTGTTGAGCTTTTTCTACTGTTAATGATTCAAGGTACTTTACGTCACTTTTCTCTAGTGTATTAGTGGTTGAAACAACTGCAATGGCTATGTCCCAAAACGTCTTGCTTTGGTCGTGGTCTTTTACTCGCTTAAAAAAATTTTCACTTTCACCTATATATAACTCGTTCGTGTCTGAGCTAATCAGTAAGTATAGTGCTGGATGATTTAAGTCTGCAATATTTTTCGTTTCATTAAGCTTTAGTCTTGGCACGACATAGGCCTTGATAGGGCTCTCTGGTATCTCTACGACTCGAATCCCATCTGAGGTGCCGGATGGAAAGAATATTTGTATAAGACGAGGTTTTGGCATCAGAAAGGCTTCGCAATCCCCAGTTCATCACAAAAACTGGCTATTTTTTTATCGATCTCCACCATATTAGTGTCGATTTGCTTTATTTCATCAGAAACGGAATCGATGTCTATTTCAGGTTCTGGCTCAAATGTATCAACGTAGCGGGGGATGTTGAGATTGTAGTCATTTTCTTCTATTTCGGCACGCGTAGCGACGTGGCTGTATTTGTCGACTTCTGCACGACTTTCGTAGGTAGTAATAATTTTGTCGATATCACTTGGGCGTAGACGATTCTGGTTTTTGCCTTTTTCAAACCACTTGCTACTATCGATAAATAGCACGTCATCAGTGGTGCGGCATTTTTTGAATACCAGTATGCATGCTGGTATACCCGTGCCGTAGAACAGATTTGCTGGCAGGCCTATTACTGCGTCGAGGTAATTTTGCTCGGAAATAATGTGTTTACGAATCACTCCTTCAGCACCACTGCGAAACAAAGCGCCGTGAGGCATGACTACGGCCATTGTGCCATTGTCTGCTAACTGGTAAATCATATGGGTTATGAAGGCATAGTCGGCAGCGCCTTTTGGTGCAATGCGACCGTACTGACTAAAGCGCTCATCTTGAGAGTTTAGCGCATCATCATCGCCCGCCCATTTAACGCCAAACGGTGGATTTGCAACGACTGCTTCAAACCGATACTCTAAATGCTCCGGGCTTTTCAGCGTGTCTTCTTGCTTCAAATCAAACCTGTCAAAATGCACGTCGTGCAAAATCATATTCATACGCGCCAAGTTGTAGGTGGTATTGTTCATTTCCTGCCCAAAGTACCTATCAACTTCAGCGTAGTGTGCCACGCGCAGCAAAAGCGATCCAGAGCCACAAGTAGGGTCATATACGTCTTTGATACGCTTCTTACCGCTTGTAACGATGCGCGATAATATAATGGAAACTTCCTGCGGGGTATAGAATTCGCCGGCCTTTTTGCCTGCGCCACTTGCAAACTGACTAATGAGGTATTCGTATGCGTCCCCCAAAACGTCAATCTGGCTGTTGCCGAGCTGGAAGTCAATTTTATCGAGATGTTTCAGCACTTTTGCGATAAGCTCTGCCCGTGCATTCATGGTTTTACCAAGTTTGTTGGCATTGAGGTCAATCTCGGAGAAGAGTTTGTCGAAGTCCTCTTCACTCTCTGTACCCATAGTGCTGCGCTCGATGTTATTGAGAATTTGCTGCAGATCTTCAATGAAGTCATCTAGCTCAGGACGATTGGCAAGTTTCGTAAATAGCTCGCTTGGGAGCAAGAAAAAGCCAATGTGATCAAGTGCGGCTTTCTTCACTTCATCTATTAGCTCAAAATCTGTGTCGGTGACGTCTTTATAAGCAACCTTTTCATCTTTTAAAAGACCATCTGCGTATAGCTCTAGCTTTTCGGACAAGTATTTGTAGAATATAAAGCCAAGTATATAGTCACGAAATTCATCTGCATCCATTTTACCGCGAAGCTCATTTGCAATATTCCAGAGTTGGGCTTGCAGCTGTTTCTTTTGTTGTTCGGACATCATTCCTCCAAGAATTTATATCTGTATTATACAACATGAACACTGATTTACAGGCTGTAGGTCTGTGACGTGTTATAGCTAAATTCAAGCAGCGTGACGATGTGCTTTGTAGTAGAATGCACTACACCCTTTACAGATACCCAAAATGCTTACGGCGGTAATATTTGACAGTAAGGTAAAATACTTATGCTGTACTACTGTTTTATATCTGTGATATTTTGAAGCCACAGAAATACATTATCGACGGAGGGTTTTAATGATCAGAAGTTCCACAGATATCAAATTTGTAATCTTTTTTGTGGCTGTGGGCTTGCCGCTCATCCTTGCCCCGACGGCATTTGCCGCTTCAGGCGATATAACAAACGTAGAGAACTTTATTCGAAGTATTATTAAGGTTGTTGCAGGCCTTGCCGGTCTCGTAGCGACCGGCTTTTTTGTAGCGGGTGGTTTTACCTATATCACTAGCTCGGGTAATCCAGAGCAGCTGGATAAGGCCAAGCGAACCCTAACATGGTCGGCTATCGGTCTGGCTATTGTTATAGCCGCATTTGTAATTAGTAACATCGTCACTACACTTGCAACACAGGCGTTTGGGAGTTAACCTCAGATGGACTTTGCAAGTGGCATACTCCCAGTGAGTATGACTTTCTTCGCAGACGCTTCTGGCGCGGTCACCGCCATGCGTGAGTATGTTTGGCCAACCATGAAAGTATTAGCGTCGCTCGCTGCTATTGCCAGCGTATTTTTCATTGTTAACGCCGGCTACTTATACATGACGAGCAGCGGAAAGCCAGAAAAGCTTGAACACGCGAAGCACGTCCTTAAAAATGCATTACTCGGTCTCGTAATTGTTATTGCAGCAATTACGTTGACCTCCATACTGACGAATGCTTACGGCACGCCACAGGCTGCGGGTAACGCTACCTTGCCATCACTCGAAGCGATTCCAGCTACGAACACAGACAGTGGTCTTGTAGACATACTTATCAAAGCGGTCACAGGATTCTTGAATACAATCATTCAAACAATAGCAAGCCCATTCCTTGGTGCTCTCGACTATTTCACAAAGTCAACGCCACTCATGGCGCAAAATCCAAGCGTATTCAATTTCTGGCTTGCGATGGTTGGAATAGCAGATGTGCTGCTAATTATCGTGATTGCACTAATAGGGTTTCACGTCATGAGTGCTTCTACCTTTGGTTTTGAAGAAATTGAGTTCAAGCATTTGCTGCCCCGCATTGGACTGATATTCCTCCTGATGAATACTTCGATATTTTTTATTGACGGGATTATAGCTCTCTCAAATGCACTTATTGCAGCGGTTGGAAAAGTATCCGGCGCAACAAGTGTGTGGGGTACTTTGACTGAGGTGGTAAAACAGTCGGGCGGTCAAGGTCTTGGAGCACTACTCATGATGATTACCTTCCTCATCTTCAGCGTTATCCTGCTGGTGTATTATGTCGGGCGCTTGGTCACTCTCTTTATCGGAGCCGTATTATCGCCAATTGTTGCTATGGTATGGTTAATTCCTGGATTTAGAGATTTTGCTGAAACTGCGTTTAAAACTTACTTTATTACCGTATTCGTACTCTTTGTACATGTCGTGATTTTACAACTATCAGCATCGCTATTTACGGGTATGGCAAAATCGAGTGGCAATGATTTTCCAGATACTTTAATGGCTATGGTTCTCGGTCTAGCTACTATCCTCGTACTACTGAAGACTCAAGGCGTCATGATGCAGTTTAGCTATGTCAGTATGGGCGCGCGTAATATGCGTAAGCTTGGCGGACAATTTATGAACGGCGTGAGCTATCTGACTGGTCAAACTAGAAATGTCGTCAGCAAATCTTCCGTAGCAGGGAGGGGTAGCACCAGAACAGTACGTAGCGGCTCCAGCAGATCATCAGGCGCAAGCCCAAGCAATGTGCGCAGTCAGGCCGCCAATCGCGCAGACACATCCAGAGGCGTGAAGGTACGGCGTGTTGCTGATAGCTCCAGTCCAGCAAAAACAGGAACCACATACGAAGCACCCATCTCACCAAGGCCTCGCAGCTCAAAGATAACAAAAGCGAAGAAGGAGTAGCCTATGAAAGTTACCGTAGTTCCCGCGCAAGTAACGACCGTCGAAGATCGCATAATCGGCAACCTAGGATTCTCTCAGGTACTCTTACTTATTGTTCCCGTCTTTTTCGGGGCTGGCCTGTTTGCATTGTTCCCACCTATGATGGGCGGTGCGCTGTATAAATACATGACGCTTGCAGTGTTAGGGTTTGTTTGTGCAATATTATCTATTCGAATCAAGGGTCGGATTATCGCATCCTGGCTCACTACAATACTGCGCTATAACGTACGTCCAAAATATTACCTCTTCAATAAAAATACTGTGGCGTTAAGAAAAGAGTATCCGGATGTTACCGAGGCTAGTAAAGCGCAGACGACACAATCTGATCACGAAGATATCCTAGCAACACCCCGCCTTGGCACACTTGAGATGGTAAAAGTTATGGCTGCTATCGAAAATCCAGCATCTAACTTCCGTATTGAAACGACTAAAAAAGGAGGCCTGAGTGTCCGTCTTAAAGAAATCGAAGACTAAAACAAGTGCCCGTCAGCAGATAGCTATTGAGGGAGTCCGAGACGGCGTGTTGATACTGCCCGGCAATCAGTACCGCGCGATATTAGAGGTGTCATCATTGAACTTTGAACTACGGAGTGAAGAGGAACAGGACGCGATCATAGATACGTATGAAAGTTTTTTGAACTCAGTCGGGTCATCACTACAAATACTCGTGCGCACTCGTGAAATAGATATGGACAAGTATCTCGCAGATCTCACCGAGCGGCTTGACTATGAAGCAGAGGAGATATATCGCTCACAACTAAAAAACTACGATGAGTTTATCCGCTCCTTGATTACAACTAACAAGATTCTAACGCGTCACTTTTATATCATCGTGCCGTATAAACCTACCGATAATGCAGAGTTTGAATTAATTCGCGAGCAGCTCAATATTAAACTAGACATCGTTGCGAAAGGCATGATGCGACTTGGTATGCATACCACGCAGCTCACGAGTCTTGAGGTGCTTGATTTATTCTACAGTTTCTACAGTCCCGCTCAGGCTAAGATTCAGCCCCTCACCGATCAAGCACTCCAACTCATACATACCGCACTTGTCGAAAGAGAGGAATCCTATGCGCGATAAACTACTCGAGCCAATTCTAGCACCTATTAGGAAACGGCAGCTTGCACGAGAAGAACGAAAAAAAGAATTAGCCATTTCTTTTGGCGAACAAGATGCAATCGATATATTGTCATATGCCGGTCTCGAAGAGAACGTAGATCATCTCTGTATTGACGGTGTATACATGCGAACGCTATATATTTCCGGATATCCGTTTGTTGCAAACTCTGGTTGGATGGATAGTCTAGTCAACTTCAATCATGACACTGACATTAGCTATCACCTACACGAAGTAAGCGCCCTGAGCGCCCTACCGAAGCTCCATCGTAAAATCACAGAGCTAGAATCAACTAAACGCGCAATGATGCGTGCTGGTAAAATTGTTGGTTCGGAAATCACCGACCCGCTTGAGTCTGCTATCGAATTGCGCGATAAAATCCAACGTGGACAGGAGAAGCTCTTCCAGATGGCAATTTATGTCAATGTCCGCGCCGAAAGCCTAGATGAGCTAGATAAAACGACCAAGTTGCTAGAAGCAACATTATCCGCACGCTTGTTCTACTCAAAAGTCGCTCGATACCAACAGCTTGAGGCGCTGCAATCAATCTTGCCGCGAGGAGAAGACCAACTTGACCAAAAACGCAATCTTGATAGTTCGTCGGCTGCTTTGACGTTTCCATTCATGTCTTCAGAACTCGTACAAGAGACCGGCATCTTGTACGGGGTAAACAAATCGAATAATTCGCTCGTTATCCTTGACCGCTTTAGTCTCCATAATGCTAATAGTATTGTGTTTGCGCAGTCTGGTTCGGGCAAAAGCTACACGACGAAGGTTGAAATTCTGCGGCAGCTTATGCAGGGCACGAAAGTTATCGTCATTGACCCAGAGCGAGAATATAAGTTGCTCACCGAATCTGTTAAGGGTACGTACATTAAGCTGTCGGCCAAAAGTAAACAAAAAATCAACCCGTTTGATCTCGCCACGACGTTTCATAATATTAGTGACTTGTCTGAGCATGCGCAAGATCTAACCGAGGTTATTAGCCTGATGGCGGAGGGGCTATCGTCCCGCGAAAAAGCGGCGGTCGACAAAGCGATACTCACGATTTATAAACGTGCCAAAAAAGAGCAGCCCCTACTCGAAGATCTCTATGCCGAGCTACAGAAGCTCGGCCAGCTCAAGTTATGTGAACGACTTGAGAAATATATCTCTGGCTCGTTGTCCGAAGTATTTAATGCGCAGACAAATATTAAGCTGGATAACCGACTTGTCATCTTTGACATCAAAGACTTACCGGAGAGTTTACGCCAAATCATGATGCTCATTATCAGTAATTTCGTAAAGAATCAGGTAATGGCGAAGCCGGAAAAGCGATTGTTGATCATTGACGAAGGCTGGATGCTGCTTGAACACGAGGAATCTGCTCGCTTTGTCGCAGGATTGGTACGCCGTGCTCGTAAATACTACTTAGGTGTGTCTATCATATCCCAGCAGGCTAACGACTTTCTAAGAAGCGACTACGGCCGCGCGATTGCTTCGCAAAGCGCATTACGCATATTGATGAGACAAGATACGACGACAATAAAGAATGTTGTGTCAGAATTTAACCTGAGTGAGTACGAGCAACAGTTCCTGCTTACATGCGAGCGAGGCGATGCTCTCATAATCGCAGACCAAAATCACGTTGCGGTCAAAGTCGTTGCAAGCGACAAGGAGCATCCGCTGATTACCACAAATCCAGCGGAACTGTACACATGAACCCGGCAGTCATGACATTTGGAGCTATCGGATATAGCGGCAAGAAGCTACTAGCCGTTTCACTTACCTCACTAGCTGTAATCATATGCCTGCCCGTTATGGCTGTGTTTTCAATGGGAACCGAGGCTCTCAGTTTTTTGGCAAGTTCGCCAAGTGCAACCGCTGCAGAATCAAAAGGTTTTTACATGGGCGGCATGGTTCCGGGCAATACCTACGAATGGGGAAACTGCACCTACTGGGTATACGCAAAACGATACTGGGCGGGTCATCCTATTGGACAATACTGGGGAAACGCTAACAGATGGGATGAAAGCGCACTCGCGGCAGATTATGTCGTTAATCATACGCCAGCTGTTGGAGCAATCTTCCAGACTGATGAAGGAGAGTGGGGTCACGTTGCCTATGTAATTCGCGTCGACACGATAACTGGCGACTGGACGATATCTGAAATGAACGCTCCAAATCTAAATGTCGTATCAGAACGAACGTTCACGAAAGCCTCTGCAGGTTATTACGATTTCATACACGACAAGAAAGGAGCACCCGCATGGACGACGCCGTTCGAGTTATCGATACCGCCGCTAGCTACTGGCAACTAACTCTGATAATCATCGCAATTGTAACTGTCATAGCAATCTTATATATGACGGTTACTGAAGCAGCGAACAGAGTCCATTTACGTCGTCGTAAATCTATCTGGCTAGAAGTAACACCCCCAACCTCAATCGCAAAAACACCAGAGGCAACCGAGCAACTCTTTTCGGTGATCCATGGCACAAAGTCAGCCCGAGCACTTAGGGATAAACTGCTGCGACGTTTTCCAGTTTTTATATTCGAAATCGTATCGACTCGCAAGGATGGTATCAGATTCTTTATTCAAACAGAGCAGGCACAGTCAGTGATGATGCAGAAAATGATAGCTTCGTATATACCTGATTCTAGAGTAAAGGAAGTTGACCGCAAGATATCACCCGTCAACAAAGTTATCGATTTTAAACAAACGAATCATTATGTGCTCCCGCTTACCCTAACAAGCGTCATGGAGCAACACGATCCTCTATCGTATGTCACTGGTGCCATGACAAATCTATCAGAGGGCGAAGAGATAACGCTACAGATAGTAGCCATACCACTCAAGCTACGTGAAGCCGACGCTTTGTCGCACAGAATATTGGGCAATGAAAATATTTTGCAACAAGTCGGTGGTGGCAAGTTATCGTTCTTGGGGCGCATCGGAAATGTCTTTGGCAAAGCTGCCATGGGGGCAACTGAACTTACTGGCGAGATATATATGGGAACGACCTACGGATATCAAAATCAGTATCGTTCTAAGACTCATGATGCGCAGCAAGAAGCCAGAATAACAAAACATGATAGACCTGCACGCACACTCAGCGCCTTTGAGTTAGAACTCATGGAAACGATGCATCAAAAAGTCACCCACCCGCTCTTTAAAGTTAATTTGCGAATTTTGATAACCAGCGCTGACGCAAGCGGACATGCGGTCACCTTAAAGTCGGTACTTGATGGCTATAGTGTTCCGCCGTATCAATCCCTAAAAGCAAAATTTGACCTACCCTTTACCACTAAGCTCCGCAGGCTGAATGCAGAACGCAGGCTCCCTTCAATTCTACGCCGTACGGCACTCGTGCTTGCATCGACTGAGCTTGCAAATTTATACCATTTCCCGGCAAACAGGATAAGCAAGACTGACAACTTAATCTCGTCGCTAAGTCGAACTTTACCGGCACCTATCTCACTAAAATCAGGACGAATGCTAGATGTCATTATCGGCGAGAACATTCACAGAAGCACGGCTACGACCATCGGGCTAGAAGCCGCCGAGCGAGAACGGCACATGTATATAATCGGCGGAACCGGTAACGGTAAGACGACGATGCTACAGTACCAAATAGTTCAAGATATCAAAGCCGGGAAAGGTGTCGCCATCATAGATCCGCATGGTGACATGGCGGAAACGATCTTGAAACATATTCCTGAAGAGCGTGCCAAAGATGTCATATATTTTAACCCTGACGATTTAGAGTATCCGATTGGACTCAACATGCTTGAAATTGCTCCAGGGCTCAAAGATAATGAGCTACTCCGAGAAAAGGACATCATCACCGAGTCAGTGGTATCTATTTTCAGAAAAATATTCTCGGATGAAGACTCTGGCGGTCACCGCATTGAATATGTGCTACGCAATACCATTCAGACCGCTCTTACGACGGAAAGCCCTACGCTGTTTACTGTTTTTGATCTATTGAACGACTCGAAATATCGAAAAGCTGTCACCAAAGACCTCGAAGATAAAAACCTCGTAAACTTTTGGAATAGTGAGATCGGTAAAGCTGGTGAGATGCAGAAAGTGAAGATGGCAGCCGGTATCACTTCGAAAATTGGACGTTTCCTCTTTTCAGCATCTGCGAGGCAAATACTTGAACAGCCTAAGTCAACGATAGATTTCGACGATATCATCAACAGTGGCAAGATATTAGTCTGCAACTTATCGAAAGGTTTGCTCGGTGAAGACACTTCTGAGCTATTCGGAATTACGATACTAGCTAAGCTGCAACTGGCCACTCTGCGTCGTGCGCGAATTGCCCAGAGTAACCGTAGGCCGTTCTACCTGTATGTGGATGAATTTCAGAACTTCGCTACGACCTCTTTTGTGCAACTACTCAGTGAAGCTCGCAAATATAAAATGTTCCTGACGATGGCGGAGCAGTCCACATCACAGCAAGACGATCAACAAATGGTAAGTATTATCCTTGCCAACGTCGGGACTGTGGTATGTTTCCGTACGGGCAACCCTAATGACGAACGTCTTTTGCTGCCGCTGTTCGCTCCATACATCGAACAAGGCGAGATTAACAACCTACCAGCCTACAACTTCTATGCCAAACTGTCCGCTATTCAGCCACAAGAGCCTATGTCGGGTCAAACTCTATTACTCGACGACGAGGGTAGTGAAAGAATCGCCGACTCCGTAAAGGAGCATTCTAAGAAGCAGTATGCCAACAAGCAAAAAACAAAAATTAAGCCCGAGACCAATAAAACGGTCAAAACACAAGTAAGCAAAAACAGGCCTCCCGCACAAGACAAGACCAGCCAAGAAACTACCGTATTAGAGATAGAAAAGGGAAACGGCTAGAATTCATGCTGTTAGAATCAAGGTTCACATATCAAATAAGCGTCATAGCCAAACACCATAAGTGTCAAACTCCCGTTTTTTGCAACACTTGGTCTAGACTTTTAAATCGTTGGTTTTCTTCTTTTGGTAGGGCGACGTAAGCCGCCGGGCTCAAAGAGTAGCTACGCAACCAAAATACAGGACTGAGAAGTCTAGACCAAGTGTTGCAAAAAGTTAGAAGTTGACATTAAACGTAGCCGTATTGTTTTTGCATTTGCTTCATTTCTCTCGTTTCGGATTCTTGTGAGGCAAAGAATGAATCACGCATCTTGATTAGCTCACCATATATAATGAAGTCGCCTTCTGCTTTAAAAATGAGGGTAATGCCGTCATGGTGCTTCGTCATCAACGCTAAGTATTGTTTATCAACTTCGGCCGCGGATGTTTGTAGATATGCGTTGACATCGGCATGAGGTAGCATGCCTGGAAAGGTAGGGTAGCCACTACACCCACCACCGGTCGTCTTAGGAAAATCAGCCAATCTCGTATACATTGCTTCCCATGAATCAAGTAAATTTGCATAGACGTTACTTTGCTCGGTGTTATATGAGCTCTGCTCCTCTGCGAATGATCGTACTTCAGGCTGTATAGCGTTTAGCTTAGCAAAATTGTCTAGTTGTGCTGCGAGCTCATGGTACAAAAGAAGTTTCTTTGCGAATTCGATATCAAACGTGTCATGTTGAGTTGGGTCGGTTGCTTTTTCCTCAGTTGCGACAGGAACATTCACGGACGAGGGCACATTCGCGGCAGATGTCGGCTCCGGTGAGCGTAACTTGCTGGAGAGCATTGCGATAGCAAATGCAAAGCCACCAATTATAGCTAAAATCGCTATCGTTATAAGTAATTTCTTAACCATTAATACCCCCATTCTTGTTGCCAACGTTTCATATCGGTAATTTCCTTTTCTTGTGCACCGATAATGGATTTAGCCAAGTCCTTTAAGTCTTGATGCTTAGCATTCGTCTCTGCGTATTTTGACATATCAACTGCTTGTTGATGATGAAGAATCATCTGCTTCAAGAATTCCTTATCGAATGCCGGCCCGTTAAGGTTGTAGAGTTTCGCTTCCATTTCAGCCATATCTGCTCCCATGCCGTCCCCCGCTTCCATCATGTGGCCAGCATGTGGATCAGTGCCGTCGATATAGCCCCATGTCTTTTGCCAGTCTAGCATTTGCTGCACCTCTTTTGTCTGTGATGTGAGTATGTTTTCTGAAAGGATTTTGATTTGTTCTCGAGCAGTTTCCGAGCGAGCATAGCTGGCCATATTGAGAGCGCCTTGGTGATGAGCGATCATGTCGGCAAGATACGCTTTGTCGAACTCGTCACCCCTAATATTTGCATACATCTCGTTTGTTGCGTCACGCTCAGTGGTTGGCTGAGTTACTTGCTTGTCTGATATCTGAGTATTATCGAAAGATGCAACAATTCCGATAAGCACTGTTAAGCCTGCTACGATGACTATGATGATGGGTATTTTTTTCATGATTCACATCCTTTCCTAAAATATTGACGGATTCATTTACGAAAGCTTAATCTTGCGTAATAACTGGGCATTGATGGCGACGATGATAGTTGATAGCGACATAAGGACGGCACCGATGGCGGGCGATAGTACAAAACCGAACCCAGAGGCTATACCTGCGGCCAAGGGTATGGCAATTGCGTTATAGCCGGTTGCCCATGCAAGATTCTGGAGCATTTTGCGATAGGTATATTTAGACAATTTGACTGTTTTTGCGACTCCGCGAGGGTCGCTACTCATCAGCACGATTCCGGCAGATTCAATAGCAACGTCCGTACCAGCCCCAATTGCAATACCAACGTCCGCCTGTGTTAGAGCAGGTGCGTCATTGACGCCATCTCCTACCATTGCGACCTTGCTCCCGTCTTGTTGCAGTTGCTTGACGGCATCTGCTTTGTTCTCGGGCAACACGTTGGCAAAATATTCAGTAATCCCTAATTCACTGGCTACCCATTTGGCTACGCCTTCATTATCACCGGTTAGCATCGCGACACGTTTATCCATCGATTGCAGGATTGCAACCGCTTCGCGGGATTCGTCTCGGATGATATCTGTGAGCATGATTGCTCCTAGTACATTCGCACCCTCGATTATATAGATAACCGTTTTACCATCAGTAGAGGCAATATCGGCGGCTGCCTGTATGTCGGCAGGTACTATCGCACCTAACTCTTCAATAATCCGTGGCCCTCCCGCATAGACAAATTTATCATTGATTTTGCCGCGAACACCACGGCCAGAGAGCGCAGAAAAATCTGTCACGGTAATATTTGGCGAGTTTTGATGTGATACATGTTCAACAATAGCTCGTGCAATAGGATGTTCCGATTCGCGCTCAAGCGCGGCGGCGATACTTAAGACGCGAGTAGTGTCTGCGGCGACTACATCTGTAACGCCTTGTTTGCCCTTGGTGAGCGTACCTGTTTTGTCAAATAATACTACGTCGATATTACGAGCAGATTCGAGCGCCATGCGCTGTCGAACCAACAGGCCGTTTTTTGCTGCAAGCGTGGTAGATATGGCGGTAACAAGCGGAACAGCGAGGCCAAGTGCATGAGGGCAGGCGACGACAAGGACGGTGACAACGCGCTCTAATATGTACGCTGGTTCTGCCCCAACAGCCCACCATACAAGCCAGGTAATGAGCGCTGCCGCTAGTGCAAGGTAGGTAAGATAACCAGCTGCTTTATCGGCAAGGATTTGCGTACTCGATTTACTAGCTTGTGCTTCTGTGACTAGCTTCATAATTCCAGCAAGTGCTGTATCTGAACCTATTTTTAATACTTTAATCGTAAGGGCACCGCTACCATTTATGGTCCCTCCAGTCACCGCTGCGCCAACGCTTTTTGTGACAGGCTTTGATTCGCCGGTGAGCATGGATTCATTAATATCAGATTTACCTTTAATAATTTCTCCATCAACCGGAACTTGCGAGCCGGGCCTGACTAGTACGAGATTGCCGATAGCCAATTCGCCTACTGGCATCTTCATAATTTCATCGCCATGAATCACCTCAGCCTCATCAGGCAAAAGCTTGGCGAGTTCCCCAAGAGCGCCTTGTGCATTTTGAACAGAGGCCATTTCTAACCAGTGCCCAAGGAGCATAATGGTGACCAATGTCGCCAGCTCCCACCAGAAATCCATTCCATCAACCAGCCGGAATGTCACTGCCACACTGTAGACGAATGCCACGCTTATCGCCATGGAGATAAGAGTCATCATGCCCGGACGTTTTATTGCTAGCTCAGTCCAGGCACCTTTTAGAAAAATAATCCCACCGTATATAAATATAGCTGTTCCGAGAACTGCGGGTATATAATCGCTGCCGTTAAATGACCAGTTGATGTTGAGCCATTGCTGGACTGCAGGTGAAAAAAGTAATGTCGGGATTGTCAACGTAAGCGCAACCCAAAACTTGCGCCTGAAAAGTGCCGGGCTATGCCCTTTATGTTTATCGTGATCAACGTGCTCGCTTTGCTGGCCGTGGCTGGGGTGGGGATGCTGCTGCATTACTTATTCCTTTGGTATGTTTTATACATGCCCCAAGAGTGTAGCATTACTCCAGCAATAGCTATTGGCCACGTGAACGCACTAAAGGTTTCATTCAGCCAGACCCCTAGTGAAAAGGCTATAAAACTCGCGCCAAATATTGAGGCAAGCGACTCGCTGTATTTTACTTTTTGTAAGTCGTTTGAATGATGCACGTTAACCCCCTATTGCTTTTATCAGGCCAATCGATAAGATAGCAGCCAGCACTACCCAACACACAATGTATAATATTTTTTGAAATTTTGGATGTTTGTCGTCCATGCGGCTACCTTTATTGCGCTCCTGATACGCTTACTGCTAACTGAGAGCTCCCTGCGTAGGCCTGCTTACATCCTGATGCGCAAAAATACTGGGTTATACCCTCGCTATCGGTTAAATACTCTATCGACTGTGATGCACTAAAGCGCATGCCGCAAACGGGGTCTGTAACGATTGGGAATAGGGATTTGCTATTGAGTGGTAGCTCAATCCTGTGTTGGGCGCGCAATACTTCATGAATCGTACGGATAGCTTTGGCGATTGATTGATCGGTGAGTTTATAAAATGATTCACGGCCGTTCTTGCGAACCGAAACAAGCTTTTGCTGCCGCAGCAGGGTGAGGTGCTGGGAAAGGTTAGACTGTCTCAGGCCGAGCATTTGAGTCATCTGAGTGACGTTTAATTCACGGTTTTCGAGTAGCAATATAATCTCAAGCCGCTTTTGGTTGGCGAGTACTTTGAAGACTTCTTCCTCTATTGATAACAGTTCTGAGCTCATGTAAATAGTATAGCATAATAAATTAATACATGCGTACTATTGAATATATCTTCTCTATGCTGTATATTATCTGCAGGAACATAGATTCATGAATATATCACTGATAATTAAACGAATCCTCCTCTCGAGCGCAGTTGTCGCTAGCCTTTTGGCGCCCACCTTTTCAGCAACTACTGTTTCGGCCACGCAGACCATGGATGACATGGGACATGCAAAGGTAGATATCGCTAACTGCTTAGAACGCCACCAAACTCCTACGGCTCCGATCAATAAGGACACTAAGCAACTTGAAAACGAAGACGAGGATGAACCGACTCCACCAGAAGCCCCGTATTTTGTGGCCTTCCTAAAAACGCCAGTTGACCCCGAAAAGCCCAAGGTTAATCTTATAGAATCATCGTCTTTCGTCCCGCCAGATATAGTTATACTGACGGCCAAGCTCAGAATTTAAGCCATACTTCTTTGTTAGTTATCTAATAGAACAAAGGAGTTTAATATGGAATTTTTACAAGACAACACTGTCTTTGATACGACAGGTAAACACGCTAACGTCGATGTGGTATGCGGGATGGATATAATCGAGGAAAAGTGCAAGCACCAGAGTGGATATCGCGGGAGCACGTACTACTTTTGCTCAAGCCCATGTCAAAAACACTTTGATGACTATCCTGAGCGCTATGTTTGGGATGAGGCATAGACCATGAACCACATGAAGCACATGCTATGGATGATTATAGGTGTCGTCGCTATGCTTGCCATCACCTACTTTACCGATACAAAGTACCTATTCGTACTAGCCCCGCTTTTTTGCATCATCATGATGGTGTTAATGATGGTTGGAATGGGAGCAAGCCATGACAAAAAATAAGAAATCCCGAAAGGATCGAAACATGCAACACCCAAACGATAATGAAACAGCTCGTGCTCAAGAACGGACAGTACCTATAAAAGGCATGCACTGCGCATCTTGCGAACTGTTAATTGCGGATGAATTAGAATCAATCCCCGGTGTAACCTCTGCAAGTGCAAGCCTGAAAACTAAATCAGCGACGATTACCAGCAGTGGAACGATTGATTACGATCAAATCGTAAATGCAGTCGAGGCTGCGGGGTATGAAGTCGGGGAAGAGGGTGGAAAGAAGCCACTGCTCACCCGTAATGAGCGCATATGGAAAGACTTCCTAATCGGTCTTTTTGTGGTTACCGGGTTGGTCTTCCTGTTCCAGGTCTTAGGACTGGATAAAATGCTCACCTCTGCCACGGGTGGCGGTGGTAGCAATGGAACAATGGCACTGATTATTGGCTTGACCGCTGGATTCTCAACGTGCATGGCACTCATTGGCGGATTAGTGCTCAGTGTCGCGTCAAAGTACGCGGAAAACCATCCAACACAAACGCCATTTGAAAAATTTAAACCACACCTGTTCTTTAACCTCGGACGAGTACTATCGTTTATCGTGCTAGGGGCAGTCATAGGAGCGATTGGGTCGGCGTTTGCCCTCAAGGGGACGTTGCTTGGTTTTCTAACGATTGCGGTTGGGGCCGTCATGCTCGTGCTCGGGTTGCAGTTAACGGAGCTGTTTCCGCGGATTACTAAGGGCCTAACGCTACCAAGTGGCATTGCAAAAAGACTTGGCATTTCCACACGTAAGGAGCGAGAATACAGTCACAAAAATGCGTTCATGATGGGCGCGGCAACATTCTTTTTACCGTGCGGTTTCACGCAAGCGATGCAGCTTCTTGCTGTCAGCACTGGTAACCCGATTGAGGCTGCGATAATTATGGGCGCATTTGCAATCGGTACTGCGCCTGGCTTATTGAGTCTTGGCGGCCTCACTTCGGTAGTCAAGGGTGCGTTTGCGCAACGGTTCTTCCGAATAGTCGGTGTCGTTGTCGTAGCAATGGCCTTGCTTAATTTCTCGAACGGCTTCAACCTTGCTGGGATCAAACTGTCTTTAGATAATCTAATACCAAAAACCACATCCGCGTCAACGTCTAAAAAGGCCGCTTCATCAGAAGGATCGGTCATCCTTAACACCACATATAAATTGAAGTCCGATATTGTGCCAAGCACATTTACCGCAAAAGTTGGACAAAAGACAACGCTCGTTGTTGACGTCCAAGATAATGGTTCGGGGTGTATGAGTACGATCATGATCATTGGACTTGATGACACACCGCAGTACTTGCGTAAGGGTAAAAAGTTAGAGCTAACATTTACCGCTACCAAGCCCGGCACATACACCATTGCCTGTGCTATGGGTATTCCACGTGGGTCTATAACGGTAACGACGTAATAAAGGAGGAACTATGAGCGACCAGACATTTACTATAAACGGCATGCATTGTGAGGCTTGTACGAAATTATCTGCTAAACGTATCAAAAAGATTGAAGGCGTACTTGACGCCTCTGTCGATCTTGAAACAAAGATAGCGCTTGTACATGCCGCACGGCCAATCACCACTAATGAGATTAATGCGGTACTTGCAGACAGTGATTACCGCGCTGAGGAAAAACGATGATCAAAACAATCGAACTATCAATTCCAGGTATGCATTGTAGCTCCTGCGAAAAACTTATTGGCTCGGAGTTTGAAGACTTGCCAGGTATCAAGGACTTTGAGATATCAGAGCCCAAGAAGGGTGGAACAGTTACATTCGATACGGAAGCAGTAAGCGAACAAAACATACTGGCCGCCGTGAAAGCTGCCGGATACGATGCGACTATCATCGATGGCGCTGATAAGCAAAAAGCTGTCGTAAAAACTGCCAAAGGCGAAAAAGTAGTCGATATCCCAAGCGCTGCCCAACACGTCAGAGTGGAGCTGCAGACTGTAGCCGACGGCAGTGTCAGTATCGATGCAAATGGCCGACCGACCTTTACTGGTACAATGAGCGACACGAAGTCGATTACTGTTGACGGAAAAGATCATAATATAAATGATTATGCATCTGCCAACCAAGCAGTGACCGCAACCAGCATCGTGCAGGCATTGTCATCTGTGTTTGTTCCCAAAAACAAGACTGAGAGTGTCGAGTCTCCTTTACGCAGCGATGATGTTGAGATTGTATCTAGCAAACAAGCTGCGACGACGCGTCTTGCAATTTATGGCATGCATTGTTCTTCGTGTGCTGGGTTAATCGAAAAACAACTCTCAAAAGTGCCGGGTGTCGAGAAGGCCAATGTAAACTTTTCTGCAGAGAAGGCGCTAGTTAATACGAACGGTAACGTGGAGACGGCTGATTTGCTAAAGGCAGTGAAGCGGGCTGGTTACCGCGCAGAGGCGCTTGATAATGAAGAAGCCGAAGTGAATGAGAAAGCTAATCGAGCTAAAGCAATTACTAGCTTGCGTAACAGGTTCCTCGTCAGCCTTGGACTCAGCTTGCCTATGCTGTACTTTATGCTACTCGACTTTTTCCCATTCATGCCAGGCGGTAAGATACTTCCGCCGTACTTCGGTATCGTATCATTGATACTTACCCTTCCCGTCCAATTCATCATCGGAGCAGGCTTCTATAAGGGCATGTGGTCGGGTATGAAGATGAAAACGTTCAATATGGATAGCTTGATAGCTATTGGTACGTCTACGGCGTTCCTGTATAGCATCGTGTACTATCTGATATTTGCTATCTCAAACCAGTCGTTAATTGGGCTGAATGGTTTAAAAATTCCAGAACTCTACTTTGAGACCGCTGCTTTCTTGATTACCTTCGTGATCTTAGGTAAATGGCTCGAAGCACGGGCAAAAAATAAAACCTCAGATGCCATTAAAAAACTGATGGGCCTCCAGGCGAAAACAGCACGTGTTATACGCGGTGACGAAACATTAGACATCCCGATCGAACAGGTCGCCAATGGCGATACTATCTTAGTTCGGCCTGGTGAAAAGGTTCCTGTCGACGGTGTGATAAGCAAAGGATCATCCGCGCTTGACGAGTCTATGATCACCGGCGAAAGCTTGCCGGTAGAAAAGACCGTCGGGGCTACTGTTGTCGGAGCAACTATCAATAAGACAGGTAGTTTTGAATTCACTGCCACGCGTGTCGGCAGCGAAACCACGCTATCGCAGATTATCCGACTCATCGAAAATGCTCAGGGTTCAAAAGCGCCAATACAAGCTTTTGCTGATAGGATTTCTTCATGGTTCGTGCCGGCAGTTATCGGTTTTGCAATCCTTACGTTCTTGGTTTGGTTCTTTATCCTTGGGGCTGGGCTTGCTTTCTCTATCATGGCCTTTACGGCCGTTATCGTGATCGCCTGCCCATGCGCGCTTGGCCTCGCTACACCGACCGCACTGATGGTAGGAACTGGTAAAGCGGCTGAACACGGGATCCTTATTAAAGGTGGTGAGCCATTAGAAATCGCCTGTAAAGTCAATGCAATCGTATTTGATAAAACAGGGACGCTTACCAACGGCAAGCCTGAAGTTACCGACATCGTTGCCCTTGGAGCGTATGATGAAGATGAAGTTCTGCAAATCGCAGCGAGCATTGAGCGTGAGAGCGAACACCCACTTGCGGAGGCGATTTATCATTATGCCGACGAAGAGGGTGTGAAGATGCAAGAAATTAATGGCTTTGAGGCAATCCCCGGGCACGGCGTCAAGGCGAGTGTCGACGGCAAAGTGTATTACTTTGGAAATCGTCGGTTGATTGTTGAAAAACTCGGCATACAACTAGAGCGACTCGAAAAGAAGATTGAGCGCCTAGAAGCTGGTGGTAAGACCGCGATGATTTTATCGACTGAAACCGAAATCGTTGGAGTTATTGCCGTCGCCGATACCGTAAAGGCTACATCTAAAGAAGCAATTGACGCACTGCATGCACGTGGCATTGAAACGTGGATGATTACGGGGGACAATGAACGAACCGCACGGGCGATTGCTGCGCAGGTTGGGATTACGAATATTCTTGCAGAAGTATTGCCCGAAGATAAAGCGTCTAATGTTCAGCGCATCCAAGATTCAGGTAAGGTTGTCGCTATGGTTGGCGACGGCATCAATGACGCACCAGCTCTCGCTCAGGCGGATCTAGGTATTGCGATGGGCAGTGGAACGGATGTTGCCATGGAAACGGGCGGTATCGTTATCATTAAGAACGATATGCGCGATGTGGTTGAAGCAATCCGTATTTCTAAAGCTACTGTCAGTAAAATACGTCAAAACATGTTCTTTGCTTTGTTTTATAACGTAGCCGGTATACCTATTGCGGCGCGCGTCTTTGCATTTGCTGGGTTGGTGTTGCGGCCTGAACTTGCTGGCCTTGCTATGGCGCTCAGTTCGATATCTGTCGTGACAAACTCGCTGACACTTCGCAGCTATCGCGCTGGAAAACGTAACTGGGTATCGACGATAACTCCGATCGCGATTGGCGTGCTGTTTATCGGTTTGTTTGTTTCGTTCGCCAAACTTAGCTCTCAAATGGAATCGCAGACGGCTATGGCCGGGGGTATTCTTGTTTCTCAAAAGAGTGTTAAATCGATCAACAGCACCTTTGCGAGTGTAGATAATGCCGTAGCTTTTGCTGACGGCGGTACACCAAAGTTGTTTGCCGCTGCGAACACATTGCCAGCCGATTTTGCCATAGGTAGTGGCTCTGTTGATATGTCTAATCGAGGCGTGGTTATTGGCAGTGCTGAAGCAAAAATGATGCAAGAAGAGGGACTATTCAAGAACGTTGGCGATGTATTGCCGAACTTTTTTGGCGCAAAAAATGTGACAGTGGTCGGTATACTGAAGCCAACTGGGACACTTGCTGACTCATACCACTTCTTGTCACCTAACGTATTTGCTGAGTTGAATACGGCCGCTCGTTTGCAGGTTGTTGCAGAGGAGAATGGCAGCACGAAGCTGTTTTACTTCACCCAAAACGCTGCACCAGAGAAATTGGCTGGTAAGATTGAGGCAACATCATCGGCGAAAATTGGTGGCAGCACCTATTACCCTGTATATATCGGTAGTAGCGAAGCCGAAATGATGAAAGATGCCAAGCTTTTCATGAAAGATGGCGACACTATCAAGGGGTTCTTCGGAAACAATGCGATTGTATATACGTTACCAAAAACTGACACTGCACTGGATACTATGCACTTTGTCGATGCAAGTTTCGTAGTTGCTGATTAGCTTTATATATGCTTGGTATATTCCATGAAGGCATATAGGACATAACCAAACTTTTCGTAGGTGTTAATAAAAAAGCTCAATTACAATCCGAAAAAAATACCAAACCACGACAGGGGTCGTGGTTTGGTTAAAATAGTTGAAATAATTTTGGCTGGGGCTCAGTAACTTATTCCAAACTTTTGAAGACCTTGAATCTGTTGTAGACAAGGAATCTAAAATTGTCAGCATCCGTAAGCTTTTGGATAAGGATGATGCGCAACAGAACGACGAAAAGGAGCCGCAAAGATAGAATTGCGGCAATTCCTCATTCAAGCCAGAAAAAAGATTATACTTACGATAAAAACGTAAGTATGCACTAATTGTCACGCTTTGAGGAAAACTGTTCGTAGAGCTGCTGCAACTCTTCGTCGGACAGCTGGTGTCCTAGCTCATGTATCACGGTTTGGTAATATTCAAGGTAAGCAATTGCATCTTCGGGCGTTGCATGATCCGGATCAATCCTCTTTAGATAGTTAATCGTCTTATCAATGTCAACCTCGTTCAGCTCGTAGGGTTCAAAATTGTCCATAGCTTGTCTCCTTATTGTATCTTTGTAGCCCAAGGTACTTATACAAGTCGTTAGCTACCACATCTGATACTATACGCCTCATTATCTCACAACTGTCGCTAAACGATAGAATATTCAAGCTACCCTCATACGTTACATGGCGGTCAATAATCGCTAACTTTCGATGATGTTTAGCTGTATATAGCACTGTAATCCCCATGTCTTGCAATATCATCACTGCCTCTTGGGCTTGCCTTACATAATCCCCATCATGCTCGATTGGGTCTCGTGTGTTGATAATGATTTTTACATTACGCCTGCACATTTTTTCAAAAATGGGCAGGAGCACGTTTATGCGGCTTGCAGTAATGAATGGGCTCTCAATGATTAATTCGCGTTGGCAACGCAGTAAATCGTTCTCTAGCGCCGCATAAAACGTGTTTTGGTCGAAGAGAGACGTACTATCACACACGAAGGGCCTGGAACGACTAAACCATCTACTTAACATGGTAGTTACTCCCTTCGGTTTCTATTTCATTAATCACAATCTTTCCGTTATAATACTCAAAGCCCAATTCGATCAATTTATCGTGCATCAATCCCAAACTAGGGAGAATCTGGTTCCACGACAGATCGCATATGTGCACCAAAACAAATAGTTGGACTTTTAGGTTCGACTTTTTGTTTTGTTGAAAGACTTGAATCGATAGGTGAAAACCGCCAATCGGCTTTGCGATATCGCGCTACTACAAATCATGCTAATGTATAAAATATGAATTTACACATTAAAATATTCTCGTTAATCGCGGTCTTCGTTTCGATGTTCTTAGTCTGGCCAGATTTTGGGATCAATTTTGACTATGACTGCTCGGGTACGTCGGCGACATCTATCGCAACTGGCGGCGAGTGCCCAGTAACTACTCAAACGGATTATACGAACTTTCAGATGGCAGGTGGGTGGCGTTGGGCGCAAAATAATTTTTGCGTGCAGGACGGTAGCATAATGCTGTTTAGCAATATGTGCCAATCTGAGACTGCTGACGAAGCGCGGTCGCTAAAATTTGCTTTTCTCGGAAGCGCACTAATCACTACAGTACTGGGACTATTTGCATTTAGAAAAGCTATCTCGTCGACACTTAAAAAGACTGGATAGTTGGTGATAAGAGTCTTTAACCTAAATAACGATAGAATTAGTCTAAATTTGCGAACTGCGCACCCAACGTCATACAACTTACTCCCAATGTTCGTACTCCGTTAAGGAGACCTCAGAGCGAAAAACGGCTAGCGATAAAGCAATAACCCACATTGGAAAAATCACAATTTAAGAGAACAGTTCTCTTGACCCATCCATCTGCCAGTGTTGGTTAAATATCTCCCACTTACTCCTCCAGCGCCATACCGTACTGTGATGGACGCCAAACCGTAGTAGTGGGCAAACCCTCTTCTACGAGCACCGCAAGATGGCAGCTCTAGCTTCTGGCAGGTTAGGATTGGTAGAATCGGCCATAGCAGGCCTCCCTCCTGTAATTATGTGATGTAACTACAGTATACGGAGCGCCTGCTTTTGGTTGCAAAGGTGTTGAGTTAGT
>CAZNVG010000013.1:0-8462 GCA_964576475.1 uncultured Candidatus Saccharibacteria bacterium
AGCTAATTATCGAGGACTCACTATTGCGGAATATCTACGTAGAGCGGTATCTCTTCAGACATTCCTCGAAGATCAAGTTTCAGACGGCTACATCATTGAGATCCGTAAACCCGATGAGCCAGATACAGCGAAGCTTATAGAGCTACGATAATATCAACGTCGGAAAAATCAAATAAAAAAGCCCAGACATGCTGAGCTACTTTATTTGGTACCCCGGGACGGATTCGAACCGCCGACCTAATGGTTAGAACCCACTTGCTCTAATCCGCTGAGCTACCGGGGCATACCGTCGTACATTATACCGTATCTGTTGAGTCCTTAGATAGCCACGACTTTGCCATCCCAACTTTGCCACACATACAGTGGCATACCGATGGCGAGTTTACTTGCGAGTCGCACACGCTTGCCGTCGGCCGTGACACGCTCGCTCTCGTTGAGGTGTGCGTGTGCATGACCAGTTATGACGATCTTATCTGTTGCATCAAAAGCCTCCGCCTGCGTTGAGTGTTAGTGTGTTTTGTTATGAGCATCAGAAGTGTCAAACACTTGCTCTGGTGCCGCTGAATAATCTCTATGCGCTACCATCTGCCTATAAGTATCGAGCTCTTTCCTCTGCACCATCCACGGAGTAGTCGACAGCCCTGCATGCACAACTATGTATTCGTCAGTCTCAAAATAGAGTTCTGCTGAGTTAAGCAGCGCGAGGTGGCCTGCAGAATCCATAGCATTTCGCAGTGCATCTGCTGCTGCTTCGTTCGGTAGCCTTGGGTCAACCCCATAGCTGGATAGGGTTCCGCGCTCGTAGCTTATGAATCTCTTGTCGTTATGTCGCCATCGATCAAGGTAATAGTCGCGAACAAACCCCTTCGGCTGTTGCATCACCGCGCCGGAAACCCATTCATGGTTACCGGTGCCAAGTAGCATGTCGAACTCACCCACTACCTCATATGCATCTCGAGTATTCTCGCCGTCCATAAGATCGCCGTTGATGATTTTTCGAACATCGCCATAGATGTGTTGTAGCAGACGAAGTTTATCTGCATGTGCGTGTGGATCAGAGATGACAACAGTGTCTCTAGAGTCTAAATACATAAATGGAAGCTAAGTATATACCCGGACAGACTGCTCTACAATATGCTATACCTGACCGCCGCCGCGCTCTTTGAGGTATTGCTCTAGATCGTCTTGCGCGCGTCGAAGGGCTAAGTCGGCCTGTAGCTCAGCAGCTTTAGCGTTTTTGAGGTTCGCATCATAAACGTCAGCTTCAGCGCTACTCATACCAAAGTAAGGACAAGTCGCACACCAGCCTAGTCCACGCACCGTCTCATAAATCGATTCAGCTACCACGACGGGCGCATTTGCCCCTGTCAGTTCGCGTGACAGTCTCACCTTCGTCAAACCATCATTTTCAGTTCTGCGGCATGTAAACTCACCTACTACACTCGTAATCTCCACGCGTCTTATTTCGTCACGCCACGTACCGTTAAATATTCGGGAATAATCAAACGAATCAAATTGCCCTTGATTGCGGGTGAGCGTCTTTGAGTATGCTGGCGATTCTTTATCCGGCACACGCTGCGAAACATTTTTGGGAGTACTCTCGTTACTAAATGCAATCCTCTGTACTCCACACTTTTTAGGGTCTGGCTTCTTATTCTTCCCGAACACGCTGTCTCCTTGATAATTCTTTTGCAATATTTTCGCATAATACACTAGATTATGCAATTATCTGATACCCGTTCACCACGTAAGGTCTAGCCATGGACGATTCTATCTGTTAAAATCTGCAGTGAACACAAACGCGGGTGTCGTACAATGGCTCGTATGCTAGCCTTCCAAGCTAGAGATGAGAGTTCGATTCTCTCCACCCGCACCAGTTTATTTGAACCTCCAAATGTGGAGGTTTTTTGTTTATCTAGAGTTGTGGCTTTATTTCGTTTAATGACTGCTCAACAGTTTTAACCGCGATACCGCTCGCCTTGATAGCTGCAAACTGTGCATCAAGTTCTGTCGGAGTAGTATTCCAGTTTGCGTCTGGAATCGTCGTGTCTGGATCAGTGGCATGGTACACCAATACTAGCCATGTCTTTTGTGATTTGGCGGCTGAGAGCCATGCGTTTATCTGAGCTACGCTCGTTGAACGGACAACATTTTGAACTTTGATGTTATAGATATCGAAGTTATCTTTACTGTTAAATCCAACATCGACGGAACGATGCGATCCATAGTATTGCTTTATCTGCGCCAAAACCTCCGCATTGTACTCGCCGTGTGGCGTCGCAAAGTTAGTCGGCTTTACACCGAGCCACGTTAAAAGCGTGCTTTGACACTGGCTCAGTTCTGTCGTCACTTCTGAGGGGATTAACTTTATCAGTGATGGATGTGTGACGGAGTGCGCAGCAATCTCGTGTCCGCCATTTTTGAATAATTGCATCATTGCTACGTCCATGTAGTATGGATCATCTTCAACGCCACTGAGCATATACTGCGTAGATTTGAAGCCGTATTTGTTGAGTGCCGGCAGACCATATGTGTAGGTTGAGCGGATGCTGTCATCAAAGGTTATGCTCACCAGACCTTGGTTAAACCCAACTGGCGTATATTCATCAAGTTGATAGTCATCAGTTACTAGATAGCCAACTGAGAATAGCGTGTGATACAGCTCGGCACTCTGTGCTCCAGCTGGCATCGTAAATTGTGTGTAAAATCTATTCCAACCTGTTGAGTGCCATGCGGTACCAATGTACAACCACTGCTCACTACCGTCCAACATGATGACATGCGCGTAGATTTCGGTGTCGACATTACTCTGGTACCAATCCGAGAATTCGTATGTTTTTCCGCCCGTGACCCCCTGAGCTGGGAATGACCAGTACGCGTCACCACTCGTATAGCTCGTGATCTGTACTTTCGCGCTTTTGTTGCCAGTGTGTCCGTTGGATTGATATGTAAATGCTGCGTTATTAGTTTTTGATTTATTAGTAGACCAGCTCGCCGGTTTGCTAGGATCGCTCGATGCATTCTCTAGTGATGGATTTGGAACAACATTTACGCCCCCTACTGGCACTACGACTGTGTTTTGCACTGTGACTCCTACGTTGGTAGATGTCGACGTTGCGCCAGCGGTATTTCGAGCAACTGCACTCAGTGTATGACTGCCATTTGAGACAAGTTTCGTATCCCAGTTTACTTGATACGGTGCGGTCGTATCTTCCGCGCCAAGATTGTTGCCATCTAATTTAAACTGCACACCTGCAATACCATTACCGTCGGACGCTGCTGCACTAACGGTAGCCGTACCGCTTAAAACACTACCCGAAGAAGGAGATGAGATTGCAACAGTAGGCACCGTGACTACGGTCGAAACCAGGCTAAAGTCATCTGTCTGTAACCAGCCCACCCCATCAAGCAGGTGGAGTACGGTGACTGACGCAGCGTTACTTGGTGTCGTGAAGCTCGCTGAAAGTTGCTTCCAACTAGCACTGCTGGCATTTGCGCCTTTAAGCCACTGAAATGTCCAATCTCCATTTGCATCTATATATGCAACTAATAGCTCTGTCCGGATATTAGCCTTGTAGTACTCACTGTACTGATATGTTGTGTTCGGTGATACAGCTACTGGCTCAAACTCCCATTTGGCATCGCCGTCTGTATAGTTTGTTGTTTTGACGTATAGGCTTTTAGTGCCAGTTCGGCCACCGGACTTATATGTCAGCGTAGATGTATTGGTGCCGTATTTATCCTTAACCCATGATTGCGGCAAACTCGTATTGGTTGGGCTCGCTGTTTCGACTGACGGATTTGGAATGAGATTAGGCGAAGCAGCACTGACTGTAGCTATCGGCATTAGAGGAAGAGTGCTAAGAACGAGTGCGAAAAACAGTTGTAAAAGTCGTTTCATCATTAGGTCCTGACATTGGGTCCACCCTTAGTCGATTTGAACAAACTATAACCCTATAAATTTACTTTTGTCAATGGTGTGATCTTAAGCATAAGCATTCTATACAATAGTATTTACATACAGTCACTTTTGTGCAATAATGCAACTCGAAAATTAACTTAGGTAAGGAGCACCCCTTATGTCAGGATCTGACACTTCAAAAGTACTTAGTGCTTGCACCACAGCTGCTGGCGCTTGCGTACTGCCAAACACTAACGGCAACACACTATTAACTGTATTCAGCATTGCTGCAATCAGCCTCGGCGTTATTACGCTCGCAAGCTTCGCAGCAAGCCGCGTGGCTACTAAGTTTCTTCGCTAAGAAATCTTAGTTCGCCCTTACTCAACAAGGGTACCAAGGCAATGTCACGAATCAATAGGTTCATCAAACTAACACCGCTTTACATATTTGCAGCGGTGTTAGTTTGTTTTCCGCTTTATCAACGCCATCAATCTGCCGATCGTGCTCAGGCAGCCGCATCTGAAGCAACACAACAACTAACTCAAGCACCACAAACGACACAGAACGTGATCAAGGGCGTTCCCTCTCGCATCATCCTTCCTAAGCAAGGCATTGATCTATCTGTGGTTGACGGCACGTATGACACGGCGACTAACAACTGGACAGTTAACCCAAAGACTGCAAATTACGCCACAATTACGCCCCCTATCAATAACACTTCAGGCACAACACTCATTTATGGACATGCTACGGATGCTATTTTCGGGTCAACTAGAAGTCTCAAAGCGGGCGACAAGGCATATGTGTATGTTACTGATAATCATGTATTTGAATATGAATACACTGGCGCCGTAACTGTAAACCCAACCGATACTAGCGTGTTTGGTCAGCTCGAAGGTGATCCGGGATTGAAGCTATTGACCTGCAGTGGTACGTGGTCACAAAACCGCCGCATTATGACATTTAAGCTAACGAAGGCAGTGTAGCGACATGTTTATCGCCTGGCTTAGTTATGCAATTTTGGTACTTGGCTTTATCAATGTGCTCCGACTAGCAATATTCATGATCAGTGCCGACTGGTACGACATCCGAAAAATGCGCGAGGAACGACTGAGCCCTCGCGTAAAGCAATATCGACCGTATGTGACGATAATCGTTCCCGCTTACAACGAAGAAATGGGAGTTATCAGAACTGTAGAGTCGGTGCTTGCCAATGACTATCCGTACAAGCAACTCATAGTCGTTGACGATGGGTCTTCTGACAAAACGCTCAGTCGATTGCGTGCATTCAAGCGAAAAACTAAATCCAAGCAGCTTAAAATCGTACATCAATCGAATCAAGGCAAAGCAGCTGCCATCAACAACGCCCTAAAGAGGCATGCCCGCGGAAGCCTAGTAATGGTGCTCGACGCCGACTCACTCCTATCGAGTAACGCTATCTCTAACATGGTCAAGCATTTTGAGGACAGTGAAGTTGCCGCTGCGGCTGCAAACGTAAAAGTAATCGACAGCAACGGCATCCTAAACGCTGCGCAGCGGCTTGAATACGTGGTTTCTTACCGAATGAAACGCGCGTTAACGGTACTGAACGTCGAATACATTATCGGTGGCGTTGGCTCTACCTTCCGTAAAGATATTATTGTTGCTTGCGAGTACTACGACACCGACACCATGACTGAGGACATTGACTTCACTATGAAAATTATTAACCGCAAAGGTAACCGCAAGAATAAGATCACCTTTGCATCAGACGTACTTACGTACACCGAAAGTGTTGAGAGCTTCGGCGGATTACTGAAGCAGCGCTTTCGCTGGAAATACGGTCGAATGCAGGCATTCTATAAGAACCGCGATGTATTCTTCAGCACTGACAAAAAGCACACAAAACGCTTAGCTTGGCTGTACTTGCCCTTCATATTATTCAGCGAAGCAATTCTCCTATTCGACCCATTTCTAACTGTGTTTGTGTTGTACGCTTCACTTCGTTTTGCAGGACTAAGCGGACTACTCAGCGTATACGCATTTGTTACAGTGTTTAGCCTCATAAACATATTGTCTGAGAGAACAGAGACGAGACGCAACAAACTTACACTCGTCGGGCTCGTGCCGGTTGCATATCCGTTACTCATGATCATGTCGCTTGTCGATTTCATGGTACTCATCAAAGCACTCTACAAGTTTCCCGATATCGTGAGAAACAAGAACCAAGTCAGTCACTGGCAACATGTCGAACGCACCGGTGCTGCCGCGAACATCAGTCTCTAGACACACCACCCTTATACTGTAGCGATATATTTGCTACACTATATATAGATTTAAAGAGGTAACTTGATGCGAAAATTCGTTCGTACGCTTTTGCGTGAATATCCCCAATTAATGCTCGTGATAGGCAGTGCACTGCTCGCGGGAGTACTTGACCTACGTGGTTTTGACAGCGCGTCTCACATAATCCTTGCAGTCGTATCAATACTCATGGTCTTGCCAATGCTCTGGGAAATGTACAAAACCCTTCGTGATGGTGAGTTCGGCGTTGATCTGCTCGCAGCGGTAGCGATTATTACTGCAGTTCTGCTCCGTGAATACTGGGCAGCCATTGTCGTTGTCTTGATGCTAACCGGAGGTGAGGCGCTGGAGGATTATTCTGAGGAGCGAGCCAAAAAAGAACTCACCGCTCTCATATCTAATGTGCCCCGAATAGCCCATCTCGTTCGCGGAAGGAACGTCGTCGAAATCAAGGTGCACGATATTGCCGCTGGCAATACTTTGGAGATTAGACCGGGTGAAATGGTGCCCGTTGACTGTGTGGTAACGGAAGGTGAATCTAGCTTTGACGAGTCAAGTTTGACCGGTGAGAGTCTTCCAGTCGATCGCAAGCCTGGCGACAAGCTACTCAGCGGCTCTATCAATGGTGACGTATTAGTGCGCGTCAAAGCGCTTGAAACAAGTGAGAACTCACAGTATGAACAGATCATACGGCTCGTAAAGCAAGCCAGCCAAACTAAATCGAGTTTTGTTCGACTGGCCGACCGCTACAGCGTACCGTTCACTATCATTTCCTTTGCCATCGCCGGCACCACCTGGGCGCTAAGTGGCGATCCCGTTCGATTTCTACAGGTTATCATCGTTGCTACACCCTGCCCGCTACTACTCGCTGCACCAATCGCAATTATTAGTGGCATGAGTCGTGCTGCGAAACACGGCGTCATTGTCAAGAACGGCACCGCGCTGGAACGTCTCGCTTCCGCAAAATCTATTGCATTCGATAAGACCGGCACCCTCACACAAGGAAACTTGAAGATTGACGAGGTAACTTCATTTAACACAAATTACTCTAAAGAAGAAGTACTTCGTCTTGCTGCGACACTCGAGCGAGGCTCAAACCACATTCTAGCTCTCGCGATTGTCGAACATGCCAGCGAACAAAAGATTAAGCTCAAGAAAGCCACCGCAGTCAAAGAGACAACAGGATTAGGTGTACAGGGGACAATCGGACACCAAACAGTAATCGTCGGCAAAGCATCTCTAATGAAAGATCGCAAAATTACCCTGCCTAAAGCAAAATCAGCACTACAAACAGGAGTGCTCGTTGCTGTCGACGACTCGGTTATCGGAGCGATTAGTTTTGTTGATGAAGTACGACCCGAGAGTAAAGCCACCATTGCTGCGCTCGAAGCACTTGGGTTACGACAAGCCATCATGGTGACTGGCGACAACCAAGCAACGGCAGATAGGATCGCTAAGCAGCTCGGGATTAAGGAAGTGTACGCTGACTGCCTACCCGCCGATAAGTTGCGCATCATTAAAGAAATTGATGCAAAACATAAGCCAATTGCCTTTGTCGGTGATGGCGTCAACGATGCTCCAGTACTGGCGGCTTCAGATGTTGGTATCGCAATCGGTGCGCGCGGAAACACCGCAGCAAGCGAGTCTGCGGATGTCGTGGTATTGCTCGATGATCTGAGTAAAGTATCTCAAGGTGTCGCCATAGCAAAACGCTCTATCAATATCGGCCTCCAGAGCATACTCGTGGGAATCTTTATAAGTGTCGGTCTGATGTTAGTCTTCGCAACCGGTAAATTCAAACCAGTCTATGGTGCTGCACTACAAGAAGTTGTTGATGTTATCGTCATTCTCAATGCTCTGCGAGCACACCGCGGCTAAACGGCTTCAGGCAAATCATGAATCTCACGAGGCTCAACATCAAGCCTGCTGAGAAGATGACGGTAGATCGGTTCACGCTGTGCGATCGGGCGATGATGTAGTTGCAGTAGGTATGTTGTAGCGCTGCCAAGCCTTGTGTCACTCACCAGCTCTTCTGCAGATACAACCGTAATGTCTTTGCCATAGTCTCTCTTGAAGTGATCGGAAGTCTTGACTTGCAGGTAGAAGGGTTTACCGTAGGTCTTTCCGTAGATATCAATATCTCGTGATACTGTGCCCGAGTTTTGGCGAGCTGTTCTCGCAGCACTAGGCATGAGCGCATATCCCGACTCCAAATAACCGTCAGCGATTGCACTCCAGAATGTCTTTAGTACCGCTACTTCAGACACTGCTCCTTTT
>CAZNVG010000013.1:8472-24496 GCA_964576475.1 uncultured Candidatus Saccharibacteria bacterium
GTCAGAGTTTTGCAGCATACTTACCAAGTCTTTATTTATCAGGTCGGCGAAGATGCCCAGGTTGTCTGCTGCTAAGGTCGACGTTCTATAGTCAACATCTGCATCTGACTCTACCAGCTGCGGGTAGACATCACGCAGTGCATAGGCCGCAGCCCGACGAACACCCTGAGCGGTTCCAACTTGAGTTTCTATTTTGTCGCCACTAAATCTATTGCCTAGGTTCCCCAATGCCTTTTCGACATACAATCGTCGCTGTGCATTTGGCAGCATAATACCGTCCGTAGGGCGAACGGCCTCGAATAGCATGCCATCTGGGTATTTTTCGGCTATCATTTACATATTATACCATATATTTCTTCTGTGACTATAGTTTTATTTGTTTTTATATGGTGTTGTATATATTCGATACGTCGTGGTTTCACTGTGAGATATTTAATATACGAACCCTCTTCGGCGGCTTAGGCTCTTATTCATAGGAGGAAATAGTATGTTTGTAAAAGTAAAATCAATCTGGGAGTTAGTGCAAGGCGACCCAAAGTTCATGCGAACAATTAACGGCTGGTTAACTATATTCTGGATTGTCATGATTCCTATTGCCTTCATATTCGGTTGGCTCGAGAGCGTTACGTTTGTCTCGGCCCTATCTCTCTGGGCGCTTGTTTCTGGTCACTGGTCTGGGTGGCAGGCCGCACGAACAGAAGTACAACAGCAAAAGGAAGAAAAACGCGACACTGAGGGCGCCATAGCCAAGCGATTACTCAAGGAAACTAACTTACAAAAGGCGCGTAGTCGCAAAAAGAAAAAACAATCTAGTAGCTCGAACGGAAAATAACAGATTGCATCGTCGTGAAACAATAGTATAGTGTGGACATAAAAAGAAGAACATTTTATGGGATACACATTGGAGCTCGGCCTAGCCGAAAAAGTCAGACAACACCCTTCGGGGTATGTATTTGTTGATGGGTTTACACCACTAAGAGTCAAATCGTTTACCGGAGGCTCAACTATACCCGTCGACCCTGAGCTAGGTTACATCAACCTTGCTCTTGATGTGCAACCCTACGAGTACGGCGACGAGCTTTTTGGACAACCCACTGAGTTCCCGACACCTCGAGCAATCGACGACGACGGGTTAGTAGAAGCATCAATCGATGTCACGATTAATTACTCCAAGCGCATTCGAGAGATTACAGACATACACTTAACCGACCTACATGGTGAGCGCGCCGCAGAAGTAGCTCATCATTTTATGCGGCTTATCGCTGAGCTGGGTGATGATCCTGACTTTGGTGATTATTGGCACGCTACAGATGGCAACATAAAACACCTAGCTAAAACATTACTCGATTGGACATTCCAGCATCCAGATGGATTGTTTTACTCGCTTGGCTGAGCGGTCTCAATCCCCGCCAACTTATCAAACATGTAACGACTCAGCGCCACGAGCTGAGTAGTCCTTACGCCATTTGGGATGCGGTTGGGGTGACCATTATACAATGGACCAACATACAGTGGCTCGTCCATGAATTCCGACAAATCATATGCTGCCGCTTCTTTTGCGACGTTAATTGCACTCTCTTTTGCGGTTCGTGATCGTCCTATGACATACATAGTATGCGCATCAAGCGGACTAACAGATTCTGGGTCAAGTGTCAGCTCTAGAGCCAAACCTCCCATTACAGGACTTCTCAGGACTCCACCTGGGTGCCCAGCAGTTCTCGCCTCTGCGAAACGCATAAACACTCCCGTATTTGAAGCTTCAGTCCAGTGCGTAAAGCGAAGTGGTTCATGTGCCCTATTAGTCACACCTCCACCATCAACATCTCTCGCGATTTCATACCCGGCAGGATCGTCAGCAATAAACATGTCAGCATATACTGTGACATCGTTTATATCCTTCACCCACGGCTCTCCCGATTCGGCCTCTCTGTCTAGGACATATTGCCAATCACGTCGCACAGACAGCTGACTAGTTTCGCGTTTTGGTATGAGTGTGGGCTCAAGGTGCTCCGCATGAATTCTGCTCGTATACGGCGTAGGTTCATACACTATTCTTTCAGCTACTATCATCTTCTATCCCCTCTTGGTTTCTTTGCTACAAAGAATATCGTACGTTTGACGAGCAATATCATGCAAGCATGAGCAATATGCGATGTATAAGAATTAAAAAAACCGTTCGCAATGAACAGTTTTTTTAATTGGTCGGGGTGAGAGGACTCGAACCTCCGACCTCACGGTCCCAAACCGCGCGCGCTAGCCAACTGCGCCACACCCCGATAAAACAGAGGTTATAATACCACACCAAAACACTAGAGTCACCCCTTATTTATGGCTGCGACATCTTCCTGATTGGCTCAGTGATAAATGTTCTTATCCACTCGGCAAGCTGACCCGACTGAATAAGTAGATATACCAAAAAGGACAAAATCAGAAGGAGCGCCGCCACTAAACTCATACGCACAATATGAATAGTTGAGTTTGACGCACCAAAATGCCCCACAACTGCCTTTTCTTTCGTTAGCTCATCAGGCGGAGTAACTTTCTGCACACCAATAACTTGAGGGTTTTCCGCTACCTTCTCTGGCTTTGTCGCAACAAGGTAGTCTGGAGGAACGACAGGGGGTGGACTTGTAAAATCTGAGCGATTTGACTCCCCCTCCGGCTGGACGACTTCACCCATAGTAGGCGCAATAACAGCAGGGGCGGAAGTTACTGGCTCGACGACTTTCTGCTGAATTGTCTGTGTACGTGTCGGCGGAACAGGAGTCTCAGCCTCAATGCCTGGAGTTACTGCAGATGCCGGCTGAGGGGCGATAGCTACCGGCGGTGTCGCTACGGGCGCAGGCAGTGCCACCTCTTGCGGTTGGTTTAGAAATATCGACGGTACCTGCCCATTCGCGTCACTTGGCAGTACATCTGACACCGATATCGCGCCCTTTGCAATCGATTCAATTTGCGCCAACGTCAACGTACTGCTCGCTGAAAGTTGGGCAGGTCCTTGCGTTAAAGGATTAGGTGATTGCTGATTATCCATAATGCTTATGGCTTTAGTATACCGTTTTTGGGCCGGATCAAGCAGTTTCACCCAACTCCAGGCCTGAGAAGCTGGTCAAAAAAGCCGAAACGTTATACAATATTCGACACGACAAGGGGAGAATATGAAGTACGCGTTCGTCTGTATAACAATATTTATGGTCTGGGTGGCAGTTATCATCATTGCTACGCTCGTCCAGAGCAAAGACCAAGTCTATTCCCTCTATAAATTACTAGTTCTATTTACTCTCGTTTTGTTTTTTATTGGCTTCGGCAAGATTAAATAATGGCTAGAGTGGGCATATCTGTTCGTGAGCGTCGCCAGAGAACAGCTATGCTTGTGCGTATTGCTAGTCGTGCATATTGGCACTACCGAAGGCAGCAATTCCCTGAAATGGGGCAAATCATCTGTGACGGATTCGTTGAGATGGGTGGCGTCTACGTTAAGTTCCTACAGGGTGTACTCGTACGTTCAGCGCTCATTAAGAACTGGCAAAGTCCAGAGCGACTTCGGGTGTTCGAAGATCTTGGTGCCGAGCCAATAGATGTAATTGAGGTGCTCAAAAAAGAACTTACGCCACAAGCCCTCGCACAAATCGCCGAAATTAATCCAATCTCATTCGCTGCCGGTTCATTTGGTCAGGTATACATGGCCAGACTTAAGAATGACAAGAAAGTCATCGTTAAGATCCTGCGGCCTAAAATTCGCGAATCTTTGATCTTTGATCTAAAACTACTATCGCGTTGGGTGAGGCTTACGAGTGGTTGGCTCACCGCAAATATAGACATTGATTTCGTATCAGCCTTTGCGGATTTCAAGCGACAAACCATTGGCGAAACCAATTACCGTGAAGAAGTTCGGTTTGCTCGTGAAATGTTTGAGCATTATAAGGGCCATCCTTTTATGGTCATACCTGAGACGTATGAGCATCTATGCTCGGATACGGTCATTGTGCAGGAATACATAGAAGGCATTAGTCTCGCGAAGCTCATCATGATCAAAGAGTCGGGAGGTAATGTACATACGTACGTAGAGCAAACAATAGGCTCAGACCTTAACAAACAGCTCTATACGCTCGGTTATGAATCTCTCTACGGAGTATTTGCTATGCCTCGAATCCAAGGCGACCCCCATCCTGGCAACGTGCGGCTACTGAGCGGTAATCGCGTTGGGCTTATCGATTTCGGCATATCGGCACGATCACCGAAACATAAAGGAGCGTTTCTGGGAGTGCTGCGCGAGTATGAAAAGGCAATATCGGGCGATCCGGACATCGTCGCTTTCTTTGGCCAGTTCTTACGCTTTTTTGTCGGAGATTTATACGTCGCCCTTAAAACTATAAGCAAACATGTGGGAAAAGACGGTGTAGACACGTCCGATTTAACAGAACATGTTGGCAACATCGCCAAATACGCTTTCGACGAAAACTCGACAGACATGGACATGAGAGAACTGTTCTCGACTGGCAATTTGCTCAGCACCATTAATGCCACCATTAACTCCAAGAACCGCTTCGGCATCATCATGCAGCTTGAAGCAAGTGATGTCATGAGAGCAGCGCAGACATACGCCGGAATGGTATTTACACTTGGCGCCCAAGAGATCATGCCTTCTGTATTTCACGATGTCGTTATGGACGTCACGAAACATCAGCACAAACTGGGCCTACATCTAGAGCAAGACAACGAGCTATCGATTCAGGATGCACTCGATATCATCAGCCGCTGGTTAGAGCGTGTCGCAGAGAAAGATCCACAACTATTCCAGATGATAACAAAACGTGTTAGGGTGTGAATACAATGCTTAGAGATATTTTACTTTTCGTCAAATACCCATATGCGGCTTTTATAATTGCGACTATGTGGCTCGGAACAGCCGCGCTTATCGCTATTGACCGAAGCTTGCCAGTCGTAGGTATGACAATGATAAACATAGTGGCCAGTTCGGTCATTGCAGTCATCGGCTTCATGGGCAAAAAAGAATAATCTTCAGCTCGTACGGATAATCTGTTCGACTTCTCGAGCTAACCCAGTAGTCTCATCAACATCGACACAGAGTGCATTAATTTGTAATGGGCCATTCTCTTCGAGCTCGTTTTCATTGCGAACACCATCACGCATCCTCGTAAGGATATTGTCGGTTTTCACACCCAGTATAGAATGTACCGTGCCGCACATGCCAACATCAGTTATGTGCGCCGTGCCGCCGGGTAAAATCTGCGCATCGGCTGTGGGCGTGTGCCAGTGATCGCCTATAACGGCCGAAACTCTCCCGTCAAGGTAATAGCCAAAGGCTCGTTTATCGCTACTGTAATCTCCATGAATATTTACGATGATGGCGACTGGTTTAGATGCTAGGCCATTGATCATATCATCTATAACGTGCATTCCATTTGTCGCGAGTATTGGTTTTCCCTTCATGAAAATAGTTGCCAAGATCGATATCACTACAACATCGCCTTTGGGTGATGTGTGTCGATACATTCCCGTACCAGGATTTTCTGTCATGTTAGCGGGAGCAATCACCGGTTGGCTGTCGTCTTTAAGCAGCGGCATGAGGTCCTTGCGATCAAATGAATGGTTGCCGCCCGAAAACACATCAATCCCCATACCCATAAGCGTATCCATGTCGGCAGGGGACATGCTTTTGCCGTTCGTCACATTTTCCGACTGCGCAATTATCACATCCGGATTACATTGTTCAATAACAGAAGGTAGAAGCTGTTTGATGGACTGAACGCCGGGAGCCCCCATAACGTCGCCCAGGTACAGGATCTTCATGGCTTCTTCGGAACCATCCAATCGGGACGTGGATCGCCGAACCGAATCAAAGACTGTCCGATTTTCTTAGAAGGTAAATCATATTCTATTTTGTAGGCTGCCACGACATCGCCAAACACAGCATCACTCCAGTCAAAACCTAGCTTTGCAGCGATTGCGCGCACTTCATCCTCTGAGTCGCCTTCAATCTCAATATATGGCTTCAGCCATGGCCACTCATCTAAAACCACCTCGACATTATCTATCGTCCAGGTCTCACGCTTAGACTCTTGAAAGCTTTGATTTTCTAGGCCAAGTGTTTCTAAGAAGCTATTCGCCTTTTCAAAATCACCAATAGTAAACTCAATCTCACGCGCACCGCCTATTTCGTCGGCGGCGGGGAAGTGCTTATAGGTGAGTGTCACTCTATCACCCTCATCTCGTACACGAACGTAGGCATTGTCCTTCTGCAGCGATCGGTCCGGGAAGTCAAATATAACGCGACGCATAAGTCGCATTGGCTGCACCAATTTTCCGCCTGCTCCCTTGAGATTAGCGCGAACCTGTTCATGGTCAACTGCTAAAAACTTTACTTCTATTTCTGTTTGCATGAATGTATTGTACGTGACTTAGCTATGGTTTGTCTCTATGTAAAGCGCATCATGATTAAAAGAGTCAAAGAGATTCTCAATTGCTTTCAAACGATGTGGCGCAACGTGTGACGAAATTTGATGTCTTGAAAGGAACTTACACCCGTGCATCTTTTCGCTAGCTTGCCCAAGGCGATTGATATCTCGTGTATTTAGCATGCCAGCAGAAAAGTAAAAATGCAGAAAATCTCGAAATTCTCCTAGTCGCTAGGCATAGTTCACGCCTAGTAGTCGCAATTGACCGCCATACATCTTTAGCCCTGTCTCCTCTTCAAGTTCTCGACAAGCTCCAGCAAGCGGAGACTCATTTTCCTCAACTATACCGCCGGGTAGCCCCCAAAATTCGTCTTTCGAAGACAGCACAAACAATATCTCACCTTGATTATTCCACGCTACGACGCTTGAAGCGACGGGCTTAGATGGCAAATTATTGTACCAATTAACCATTTCGTCGTGCGTGTAGGCTTTCATGAATTCTCGATCGCTTTCATTAATGCTTTCTCCATGACCTCTATTGATGCCTTGCTGCCAGTATAGTCTTCAAACTGCCTACTAGCTTGGTGTACGAGCATTCGAACCCCTGCTACAGTCGTACAACCCTTCGACTTCGCCGCCTTAATAAACTCGGTCTGCACGGGCAGCGGCACTATATCCATGACGATGCATTGCTCTGGTATACATTCCGGTGGAAGTGGCATCTCTTTAGTTTGACTACCGACTGACGTCGCATTTATAAGCACATCACACTGCAACGATCGCGCATCAGTAAGCGCACCTTTAAAATTTCCACCCAGAGCCTCAACCAGCTGCCTGCCCCTACTCTGATCTCGATTGTATACATCCACTAGAGCACCAGCTTTACGAAGCCCGTAAACAATCGCCCGAGCCGCGCCACCTGCACCGAGCAGAGCCACTGTTTTGCCCTTTATGGTAGTGACTTCCTCCAGCGCCTTAACGACACCGATCCAGTCGTAATTTCTACCTACAAGTCGACCATCTTCGTTGATTACCGTGTTGACGGCGCCGATTTCTCGCGCTATCTCGTCGACTTCATCAAGCATTGGCATAATCGTTTGCTTATGGGGCACCGACACTGACATTCCTCTGATGTTAAGAGCGCGCATCGCAACAACAGCACCATGTGTATCTGTAGTCGCAACTGGTAGATATACGTAGTTCAAGTCAAGTGAAGCGTAGCCTGCATTGTGCATGCTGGCTCCAAAGTTTGATGCTTTTGTCGCAATAGAAATACAGAGCTTAGTTTCACGGTCAACCATTAGCTTTATTGTACTACTTCGCGAATTCTATGGCACGAGTTTCACGAATGACGTTCACTTTGATGGTGCCAGGATACTGCATAGTAGACTCGATCTTTGTCGCGATGTCTCTTGCGAGCTTTATCGAACTGAGGTCATCTAGCTTCTCGGGCCGCACAAACACGCGTACTTCACGTCCAGCGCTGATGGCATATGATTTCTCGATGCCTTCGAAGCTGTTAGCTACGTTTTCAAGGTCACGCATTCGCTCCACAAACCCTTCAGCAGATATATTACGCGCACCTGGCCGTGAAGCACTGATGGCGTCAACAACTCGAACAATGAGCGCTTCGGTCGTGGTTGCCTCCATGTCATCGTGATGTGCTTCCGCTGCGTGAGCAACAGCCTCATCGACCCCATATTTGCGAAGCATTTCACCGCTTATATGGTGGTGCTTGCCTTCGATCTTGTGAGTCAATGCTTTCCCTAGATCATGTACCAGCGCTGCATACTTGGCGATTTTAGCGTTTGCGCCCAATTCTTCTGCAATAACACCGGCGATGTGCGCCATCTCTGTGGAATGTTTAAGTACATTTTGTCCGTAACTCGTACGGAAACGCAACTCACCCAGAAGATGAATAATCTCAGGTGGAATTCCTATCACACCCACTTCACGAGCAGCATCCTCGCCTGCACGAACAACATCCTTTTCTACTTGCTTCTGTGCTTTCGCGACTACTTCCTCAATGCGCCCTGGGTGAACACGGCCGTCTTTAAGCAGCATTTCAAGTGCAACCCGAGCTATCTCGCGACGAACAGGATCGAAGCTACTGAGAATTATCATGCCCGGGGTGTCGTCGACCAGAATATCTACGCCCGTCTCTCGCTGTAGCGCCTGAATATTGCGGCCCTCTTTACCAATAATTCGGCCCTTCATTTCTTCATCTTCAAGTTTCACAGCAGTCACTGTGCGCTCCGCCGTCACTTCAGATGCCATTCGCTCCATAGCCGTTGTAATGACAACAGCCGCTTGCTCCTCGGCCATGTCTTTGGCTTCGCTTTGTAGTTTCGTGATAAGTCCCTTGAGGTCGTCTTTGATATCCCTCTCGGTCATTTGCATAAGCTTTTGTGCCGCTTCTTCTTTTGTAAGCTTGGCGACTTTCTGGAGTTTCTCTTGTTGCTTGGTTCGAATGTCGCGAATTTCGTTCTTAAGGGATTCGACTTCGTCCTCACCTTTTCGCATTCGCTCAGCTCGCTTATCAAGTTCGTCTAGCTTTTTATCAAGACTTTCCTGTCGACCAAGTAGTCGCTCTTCAATGTCTTTAAGTTCACGTCGACGCTTCTGCTCATCTTTTCGTGCCTCATCTGCAATTTCTGCGGCTTCTTTTTTAGCTTTCATAATCGCATCTGCGGCTTCTTTTTTAGCTTTGCTCAGCTCTTTTTCTGCCTGCACTTCTGCGCTTCCAAGTTTGCGTTTAGTCACTGCCTGATTGGTTGCAAAACCAACAGCAAGGCCAGCCACTGCGAGGGCAATGGAAATTGGCTCCATAATATAAGTCCTTTCCTCGGTACCGATTTTCTTCTAGACAATCGCTATCACGTCACTAGTCTCTATGAAGGGGTGATTAAATCGGCCGTTTCGTATTTAGTGTGGTAATTATCAATCGACGGATTCTGACTGGTTTGTCAAATCCTTGTCTATAGAATACAACAAAATGCTACAGATACTCAATCACCAATAGGCTGGGCCGATACCAGCTCGACAGCTTCATTCTGATTTGGGCTTGCGTGCATCAGCGTGTTGATTTTCTCATTAACCGTTTCGGCTATATGTCGATAGCGATTGAACATTTCCGAAACGCTTTCGTGCTGTGGTACTTCTGCTCGAACAGTACTCTTCACAGGAACTTTCGGTCGGCGATGTAGGTCAGCGATATCTAGATAGTCTTGCCAGTGCACGTAGGCATTTGGACCTGTTGGTTTGCCGAGACGTACTCGAGGCTGACGATGTCGAGGTATACTCGCTCTGCGAATCAGTTGTCGTTGCATTCTCGGCGCCGCAAAACTACGATCGGCCTCCATAGGATGCGCAGTCCTGACGCGACTTACAATTACCGAACTATCTAAGGTTACTCTTTGTTTTTCCATGTTTTTGTTTTACCTTTTTGTATCTATCATTGTATTCGTAGCATAAGCGTGTTGTCAAGCTTTTGACCTCTGTTTATTGCAACTGAGTGAACACAACTAGTCTTCGGTCATAGTTTTCTGACTTTTTATCAAAATTGCCTGTACAGGTAATGAGATTAAGTCCGGGCGTATCGCCTATTGGGTTATAGATTTCGGGTGCATTCATAGCGTCTTTCTCATACACCATCTTCCTGATCACGACATACTTAAACGTCTTTCCGTCACCTTGCTCAAGCTCGATTACCTCCCCGGGAGCAAGATCTTGCAGTTTCTTGAAGACCGCCTTGTCATTTGGCTCACCGACATGGCCGTCGATTAATACCACTCCAGGCTCTCCAGGATGTGCGCTTTTGTTGTACCAGCCTGCGTGTCCAATATCGTACGGTGTGTCCATGGCACCGTCCTTAGTAGTGCCAACAGATAGAATTGGGGCAGAAACACCAATCGAACCAATACGTATACTCTTGGGCTGATTGGGCGCATACACAATCGGCTTAGGCTTTGTCCCTTCCTTAACATCACTACTGCCCTGTGTTTCGGATTCGTTAGCAGTCGCAGCTTGTACGACTGTTTCGGTTGTTGCAGCTACAGCCTGGTTGTAGGCATGATGGAATCTTGAAGACACAAAAGGAGCAGTACCGAGAATGACAAGCACCAAAGCACCAGCTAGCTTGAGCTTCGAATGCCCCTTAAGCCGAAACGGCGTGTCGGCAACATAACCTGCAATTAACCCTAGGCGACTCTTGGCCTGCCTGGCTTGATGCGGCACCCGAGGTAGCGGTTCGACTTTTTGCTTACTAAGCCTTCTAGCTGCCTTGGGCTTGGGCGGTATAACTGGTGTTTGTTTGGGTGTTTCGACTGGTGGAATAGTCTGTTGAATCGATGGTGCGTAAGAATCCAAACGAACCAGTGGTACGGTGGGTACCACTGGTTGCGGTTGTATTTGTAAGGGTGCGGGCGGTGGTGGTGCGACTCTACGAGTTCGCGTCTCCGCATATCTGATTCTTCGAGATGATTCCAGCGTGTCGAGTGTAACCCTTTTCGTTCTCACGAGTGGTGTACTCTCTTGTTTGTTTTGTTAGGTATTCTATCGTCGAGATCGTTTGAAGGCAGCCCGGCCTAAGTAGGTCATACCAAGTAGTGCTGGTATTGCTGCAAGTAACGCATAGTTTGTGTAGTTTTTACGCACAACTCCGGTGTCGGGCAGCTTAGCTGATGCCAGGCTAACTGATGAACCTTTGACGTTTGCAGATGTCCATCCAAGCACGCCGCCAGTTATACCAACGTTACTGTCAAATGTAAGATTTGGTACCTGCAGGATCGCCGATCCAGTCATCATGTAAATGTGACCCATGTTAGGGAATTGCTGTGTGGCACCGTACGCGAGCATGTAGTCACCGCTTGGTGAGTAGCCTAGTGCACTAAAGAAGCTATACCCAGAAGTACTCTCGCCGCTTATCGGCGTGAAGCCAGATTGGCCTTTCGTAAATGTACCGTAGACTCCCCCGCTTCGAGCAAGGATTCTGTTACTGTTATCTGGATGCCAGTCGTAGTCAGTTTCGCTAGCGCTAGTCGTGTTTGATACGTTTTCTGCAACTCCACCACCACTTGGGGCGATCATGATGTCGTTGGAGTAGTTGACTGTATCGTACGAGCTGAAGGCTATGTAGCCGTTGTCAGGAGTAAGCTTAGGACTCCCAAACCCAGTAAAGTTAGCTGGAAGGGTTATGTCTAAGACCTTTCCTTCGGTACCGGCAGCATTTGTATAGTGAATCTTATTGTCTAGCAGGCTCGTGTAGAACACACCAGCACTATCTGATGTCCAGGCGTAATCATATGGTGCACCAGATTGGGATGTGTAGCTAGCAACCTGTACTGCTCCTGACCCATTCGCATTAGCTATAAATGTCCTCGGCACCCCACCAATTGAGCAGGAGTATACGATCTTCGTAGCCTCACGGTTGAATCTCAAATTGGAAATGTTCTGTGCATTCTTTGGAAAGCTAATCGAGAGTTTTCGGTTATTACTGCCGTCATTATTGATGGCATAGAACTCATTCACGCTCGTTGTAGCAGTTGAAATATTCTTCTGATAGATGATACTACCGTTTGCACCCGGCCACTGGGCGTGGGCAGGTAGTGCTGGAGCAATTGCGCCAACAAGCAGTGCACTGGCACCTGCTACAGAAGCTGTTTTTTGTAATAAATGACGAAAAGAACGCCTCGGTTTGTAGGCCATATCCCTTTTCCCTCTCTTTGTTTTTTGTTTATGTAGTCTCGCTGAGTTGTTTTTGATTTTAGCAGCGCTGTGTTCAGATTAGCATGAGCGTTATAGATGATGTCAATAGCTAAATGCCGAAGTTATCCACAATTATTTCTTTTGTTTTGTGACACGCGCCGGCGACTCATATCGTGGCTGGACGATATGCTCATTCTTGCTTTCCGATAACAATTTGCAACCATCCTCCAACCAGCTAGGCGTATCGGCACTTACTACTGGTATGCCAAGACTGTCTGCGAGTCCATTCGCAACCGCAATTCCAATTCGTAAACCAGTAAATGACCCCGATCCATTAAAGACAACTAAGCCGCCGACATCTTGTAAGGTTTTGTCATTCTGGGCCAATAAGTTAGTGATGTTCACAAGAATAGTCTGCGAAAGCTCCCTGTGCGCTTCCCAGATATACTTGGCAAGCTCGTTTCCAGTATCGTCCAACAGGTACAATTCAGCAGTTGGTTTATCTGTGCGAAGAGCCAATATCATGACGGCAACCCTTCTACGGCATACGCAAGATTCGGTGGAACTTCTAAACGGATATCACGCATAGTGATGTCGGGGGCAGATATATGGACGCTAATTCGGTCTGTCGGGAGTATATCTCGAACATTCTCGCCCCACTCGATAGCAACAATCGTATTAGGCTCCATCGTTGCTTCGTGTATCTCTAATTTCATGATGCCCGGATCTTGCAGGCGATACATATCATAATGATTTAATTGCAGCTGAGGGGAAGAATAAATTTGGTTTATTGTGAAGCTTGGACTGCTCACCTGGTCAGCACTGCCTATACCCTTCGCGAGTCCAGTTACAAAAGCCGTCTTTCCGCCGCCGAGATCACTTATAAGCTCGATTGTCTCTCCACCTTTAAGTTTTCGCCCGATTGCCTCGGCCAACGATACGGTGTCTTCGTAACTTGTAGATTTTATTTCCAATGTCATCTCTGTATTCCCAGCTCGCATATAGTACCGTGCCCAACCCCAGTCCAACAAGCCACTTCGAGTCAAGACGTGGAGACTTCGTTGTTGATGAGAATGTATCGGTACTAGACTTTTCGGCTTTAGGAGACGTAGACTTGGTGCTGCCAGATTTTGATGACGATTTAGCACTTGCTGTCTTCTTTGAGGAAACTGAACTTGTTTTTGGTTTAGTGGTTGATGGCTTAGTAGTAACGACCGGTTGCGAAATAACGTTACTCGCACCTGGTGTTACGTGACTCGTCCACTGCCAGTTGCCCGTGCTATCAATAGAAAAGGATTGCCCTGTCTTTGCCGATTCGTACGCCGGGGTTTCAAAAATCACTCTACCACTCGGCCCAACTATTCGCGCCCTGCTACCACTATTGCTTAGGCTCAATTTAGTCTCTGAAGAGGGCAGAGCAATGTACTGACCGGGCGCAATCTGGAGTGTGCTCAACACCATACTATGGTTGTATGTGAGCCCAGTCTGCAATACATAGCCTTCCAAGTTAACAGTTTCAGAACCGCTATTGTATATCTCTATGAACTCATCGTTGGTATCACTGAGTGGCGACTGCGGATCGACAAATAACTCTGATATTTCCAAATAAGGATACTCTTCTAGAGTGACGCTTTCCTCAAAAGTCAGTGTGTCATCATCCGCTTTATCTGTTACTGGAGTACTATCGGGTAACTCGGGCTCTATCTCCTGCGCTATAGGCTCATCACTTGAGCTAGGCGTCGGTGAATTGCTAAGCATAAAGTCTACGTGCCCATCATTTACATTGCTGTACATGCCATCCTCATCAACATTTCTCTTAAGACTCTGGCCGTCTTTAGGAATACTAAGGGAAGAAGAACCTGCGAACTCTTGTGCGGCACCCCATCCCACAAGATCAACTATCTCGTCGTCTTCAGGGCTATCGCCCACTCGCACAAGTCGCAAACTGCCGCCATCTTTTGACAAACCACTACTTAGGTGTGCATCCGCTTGATCATCAAGATAGTTTTTTGTGGATACTAAATACTTGCCTCTCGGCTCAATTGAACCTACGAGTTGCGCCTTCTTTGACCACGACGAAGCGGAGCCAGTAGCACGATAGTCGAGCCTCCAGGTTGTCAAATCAATGGGTTCGTCGGTCAGATTATAGAGCTCAACAAAATCCTCTCCCGTAGAATTATTGCTACCTGTCTGAATTTCAACTATCAGAATAGTAGCGGGAGCCGCTGCACTCAAGCGCATCATTCCGAAACAAGCATAGATTACACTTAGAACCAGTACAGCTCGCCAGCCCTTCATAGCCGAATTCTAACCAATCAAAAAGTACGTATGCAACAATAATTTACAAAAATCAATTCGTTTATGCTTGCGTGTCCAGTGGTATACTTGTGCATAAGTATTCATAGCTATGCTGAGACTTATTTCATCATTCCAAAACAAACCCATCCTATCGCTGCAGACAGGCGGAAGAGTTGGAAGTACGCTCGAACCAATCGTTGACCCCGACACGCTCAAAGTGCTCGGTTTTCATGTCGATAGTCCGAGAGATACTGGCACTATCCTGCTCATTGATGACGTTAGAGAGTTTAGTCCAACAGGACTGATCATCGATCGTTTCGACAAACTTGCACACCACGATGATTTGGTGCGGTTGCAGAAAGTTTTGAAAATAGACTATCAGCTCGTCGGAAAGCAGGTGGTCACCGAAGCAGGAAAAAAGGTGGGAAAAGTGAGCGATTATATTATCGATGATCAAAGCTTCTTTGTCGCGCGTCTCTATACCAGACAATCCGTCGTTAAAAACTTTAGCGGTGAAGGACTCGTAGTCGATAGATCGCAAATAGTCGAAATCGACGATCGCCGAGTCGTCATCAAAGACCCTTCAGGCACTATTAAACAAAGCGCCGTTGCCGCGATAGCCGGTAGCTAAAGAGCGAACTCTGCTACAATACATATATGTTTGCTACTTGGTTTATTGCAATTGTCATCAGTGGTGGTGCGGCCACGTGGCTTTACTACAAATTACTCCGTCGAAATGGAAATCAACGAGACACACTCATAGCAGCGATCATCGTATGGCTACTGGGATTCTTCATACTCTTCATGCTGCTTAGGGCCCTCGGCATTTAACGCCTCCGCTACTTGCGAGTAACCGTATCCCTGACGAACAAGATACTGCTTTAATTTCTCGTCGTCCGCATAGCGTGATAAACGACGCTTCTTGATGATAATTTTTTGAATCTGCCCAAGCTCGTCGATAGGATTATCAGAAATAACTCTGTCAATAATTGTGAGGTTTACACCTTTTGATCGCAGCTCAGCTCGGAGCGCACGGCTGCTCTTTAGGCGCCCCACCCGAACCCCTAATAGCCAGCGCGCATATGTCTCGTCGTTCAACAGTTTTCTATCTCTAAAATAGCCTACCAGGTATTCTGCATAGTCACCGTCTACTTGCTTTCGACGTAAATAATCACGAAATTCACGTTCTGAATGCGGTCTGTTCATTAGCCATTCCATGGACCGCATGCGGAGCTTGCCTTCCGCCGATCGCTTTTGCAGATCCTTGAGTCGGGCCTCGTCAATCTCCAATCCAACCTTAAGCTTTTCATCGAGTAGCTCTGTGAGATTGAGCGAGAAACTATACTTTCCATCGAGGTAAACAGATACCCTATTCTCATCTCGAATCTGCTGCTTAATGTTGGTTATCTTCATTTCAGACTTATTTTGAAGAGTTTCCATGCAGTCATTATAGCCGAATAACCCCAGAAAAATGTGAGCAGCGTTAACACGCTTATGCCTTATAATGATGCTATGCGCATTTCTGACGCCCTAGTTGAAACATTGCTCAAAAAAACGGGAACCATCGCCGAAGATCAAGTCGCGGCTCTACGCGATCAAGA
>CAZNVG010000014.1:0-24302 GCA_964576475.1 uncultured Candidatus Saccharibacteria bacterium
CCTTGTGTATATTTTCGTGGTGATTATCGAACCACGCTGCGAACTCATGAGATAGCCTCAGCAACTCAATCCTATCTTGGTGAGCTTATATTCCACCTTTGGAGGCACGATTGGGTAGATTAATCGTTCTACAATTCCAGTACGCTCCATCTCTCGCAGGGTTTCGGTAAGTACCTTTTGGGTGATTCCGGGTAGGCCCCTCGCAATCTCTGAATGGCGTTTCGTGCCATCACTGAGGACCATCGCAATCCGCAGTGTCCATTTGCGAGCCAGAAGACTAACCGTATAATCTCGTAGTCGTTGTCTTGTACGTGCAGCCACAATAACCTCCATCTGCGGCAGATCGTTCAAACGCTAGGTGGGTCAACTATTTCGCTGAAGACCGACTTACTGCCAAACAAAAGGCGCTCTGAAGATTACCCTCAGAACGCCCTATCTAATACAAAACCCTTCAAAAACAATGTAGCACATAAAACATCAGATGGTCAATGCTGAATACGTCCGAGCATGAGTTGCGCCACTCTTCAGTGCTTCATATATTTCGACAACCACGAGTCTGTAAAATGTGTAAAAACTTCTATTCTTCAAATGCCACGACTATCGTAGGCCCAGTGTAGTAGCGCCTGGCGGCGACGCGGTTGGCAGTATATGTCACCAAGCTCGCAGCTCTTTTGTAGCTGCTTAATGTGTCGACGCATATTCTTCCATCGTTTGATTTGTCGAGCATCCTCTTCAGGAATACGCCTGCCCATATAGTAACGGCAATACCAGAGGAACCAGCCGAGCGGATCTTCCTCGTAGATCCAGCCCCTACGCCGCCATTCGGCTAGCGGTTGACTCGCATTAACTTTAAAACAATTACGACTAGCGACTGCGCCATCACCACCAGACAACTCAATTCCATCGAACCATTCGTATGGAAATTCGTCAGAAATTTCTGGAAAATAGTCACCGCCAAATATACCGAGTTGAAGCATCTGCTTCGGTGTTAAGTCAGGACGAAACTCAGGCGCGAAATCCTGGCCGACGGATGCGTCGAGCGGATACTGATAGCCTGATTGATACACTTCGTCGACGATAACTATTTTTTTATCTGCCACCTTCTACTTCCTCTTTCCTAATTTCGAAGGCCACCAGACGAATCGGCCAATATCATAACTCAAACCAGGAATGAGCAGCGAGCGAACGATAATCGTATCCATCAATACACCAAAGGCGACGATGAAGGCAATCTGAGCAAGAAACAAAATAGGTATCACCCCGAGTGCGGCAAATGTTGCCGCGAGCACTACTCCGGCCGATGTAATAACGCCGCCAGTCGCTTCAAGGCCACGCAAGATTCCAGCCCGTGTGCCGATATGTTTTGTCTCTTCGCGCACGCGTGACATCAAAAAGATATTGTAGTCGATACCAAGTGCCACCAGGAATATAAACCCAAACAGTGGTACTGCTGGGTCGGCGCCAGCAAAATGGAACACGTGGTTGAAAACGAGCGCCGAAATACCCATTGTGGCAGCGAAACTAAGGACGACACTGGCAACCAATAATAGAGGCGCTAAGATCGAGCGCAACAAAATGGCCAAGATTATGACGACAACCACAAGGACAATTGGAATTATTGTAAACAAATCGCGCCGAGCTGTTTCATTTGTATCGAGCATGACAGCAGACTGACCACCAACTTTGGCGCTGAGATTTTTTTCTGAAAAACTCGTTCGTAAATTCTTGATTGTTTGCTCTGCGGTATCGCTACTCGGTGAATCCGTCAGGGTGGCGTTGATCAAGACATTCCCATCTTTGACGACAGGTGGAGCACTAGCAAATGGGCTTTTACCAGTATAGAAAGCAGCATCTTTAAAGCCTGCTTGGTTTTTGACAAGCTGCAATGCCTGCTGACTGTGACTCTCAGGTACAAGAATTACAGCTGGCGCACCAGAACCAGCCGGAAAATGCTCGGCCAATTTCTGCTGACCAGTAATTGCTGCTGATTTTTTCAAGATCGTATTACTTGTCGAAACGCCAGTCGCTTTGAGCTGCATCAGTCCAAAAGTAAAAATAACAAGAATCAAAGTGCTGACAATCCAGATCGAACGATAGCGCTTACCAACGAAAGATGCGACCCCTCCCCATAATCCAGATTTTTTATCTTTTTCTGAGCTTGCTTTCGTCGTCTGAAATTTTGGTCGTGCAGGCCAAAATGCTGTGCGGCCAAATAGCGCGAGAAGCGCTGGCAAAAATGTCATAGCGGCGAGAAAGGCAAACGCAATGCCGATAGCGGCTACAGGGCCCAATGCCTGGTTGGAGCGCAGGTCCGAGAACAAGAGGCATAAGAGAGCTACTATAACCGTTGCGGCCGATGCCGCAATCGGCTCAATTGATGCTCGTAGTGCCTGCCATAATGCAGACCATTTTGATTCAACATGTTTTAGGCTTTCGCGGAAACGGGCGATGAGGAGTAGCGAATAGTCAGTAGCTGCCCCAATGACAAGTATTGACAAGATTCCCTGCGACTGTCCGTTCAGCGCTATCACATCGTGTATGGCAAGATAATATACCACCAAAATTGAGCCGCACAGCGCAAAGATTGCCGTCAGTAAAACAATAACCGGCAAGATAATCGAACGATAAACAAGCAGCAAGATAATGAATACCGCGACGAGAGCCACGATAAGCAAAATACCATCGATGCCACCAAAGGCCTCAACGAGTGCAGCCGATAATCCAGCTGGCCCGGTCACGTAGCTTGTGAGCGTCGTATCAAGATTCTTATCGAACAGATTTTGTAAGTTCGCTACACTTGTTTTGGTCTCAACAGATGATTTAAGTTGGACGAGAAACTCAACGGCCTTCCCATCTTTGGACGGGATTGGACCGACGACTGCACCGCTAATGGCAGCTACATCGTTTTGTTGGCTAATTTTTGGCTGAAGCTGTGCTATTTTTGCTAGTTGCTGTGGCTTCAGAGGGTCTGGAGAGGTGATGAGCACGACAGCTGGAATCGTATCGCCACTTTGGAATTGTTTTTGAGCTGAGGCGACCTCAGTTGATTCACTATTCGACGGCAAAAAGCTCGCTTGATCATTTGACTCGACGCCACTAATTTTACCAAACGTCGGTCCACCAATGCCGCCCACCGCGAACCATACTAGAATGAGCACTATCGGTAGAGCGTATCGCAGCCAGCGTCGTCTTGTGAAACTGTTCATAATTGTACTCAACGTATTTACTCCTTCATATTATGTATAATTGTATGCTACTATGGTAGCACAGCTTAACGAACGTTCAATAACATTTATATATGAATACCTATAATACTATCATCAAATCAGCTATGGACTGCTTAGCTCTACATGGTTATTCAGGCACCTCTATGCGCGATATTGCAGCCATGGCGCACGTGCAAACTTCTGCCATTTATTATCACTTCCCTGATAAATCAGCTCTATTTGAAGCCGTTTACACGCAGATCATTAAGAGTCTCCAAGAAGATATTGTGCAGATACGCCTCATTGCTGACCCTTCGGAGCGGTTACGTGCCGTGATTGCGTATCAGCTGAGAAATCGGAAGATGCTCGCCGCTTTGCTTAATTACTTTGTGGCTCAGACTGATAAATTTATAAAAAATAGCGACGGTGGCTATGTACCAGCCGGCGCTTATATGCATATTCTTGAAACGCTTAAAGTCGGTGCGGAAAAGAAACTCTACCACTCACACACGTCTATGATTGACGCCAAGATAATTGCTCACATTATGAATGGTTTTATTATCGAATATGCAAACCACCCACTACCCAAGCAACAGAGTGAAGCACTTGTTGAGGCGATTGCAGATTTCATTGAAGCCGCGACAAAAAATAAAGCAAAGGAAACTATATGAGCTACACCATAAACAGTTTTAAGCCTGTTGAAGAAGAATCAATCATACAAGTGTTCGACTTTGAGAGTATCAAGCAAGAATGCGACGAATGGCTAGAAGATTATTTTCAGAAAGCAATTCATGGAGCAGAAACGATAGACCATGGCTATGAAATTCTATGGAGGGCTATCAAAAATACCACCATGGCTGGCGGTAAAAGGATTCGACCGTATCTATTTTTACTGAGTTATGTATCGTTTGGTGGCGAAAAAAATGACCAAAGTTTACAGATTGCCGCCATCCACGAACTGCTCCATCAGTTTCTGCTTATTCATGACGATGTTATCGACCGCGATTATGTACGTCACGGCGAGCCGAACGTGGCCGGGCAATTGCTGGGCAGGTTTGAAGAACTTGGTGAAAATGGACGACATTTTGCTGACAGCGCAGCTATTTTAGCCGGTGATTTATTGCAATCAGACGTCTATAGAATTATCAATGAAAGTCCGATACCCTCTACCGCAAAACGTTCAATCACTTGCAACGTTCATACAGCGATCCAACAGGTTGCGGCGGGCGAATTGATGGATGTTGAAGCGGTCATACGCAATCCTGAGGAGAGTGACCCGATCAATGTTGCTAAATATAAAACCGCTAGTTATTCGTTTGTGCTGCCTCTGCTTAACGGAGCAGCACTGGCTGGTGCATCGGAGCACGAATGCGAGATTATCCAGCAGTTCGGTACCACTATTGGCATTGCCTATCAAATTCAAGATGACATATTAGGGCTATTTGGAGATGAGGATAAAACTGGTAAGTCGACCATGAGTGATTTACGCGAAGGTAAGCATACCTTGCTTATCCAACTAGCCCTCAAGCATGGAGTTGCAGACGAGAAACAGATAATCAAACAAGCGCTCGGTAACGCAGAGCTGACAGTCGAACAAGCCGATGTCGTGAGAAACATCATACGCACAACGGGTTCGTACGACATGACGTCTCAGATCCTGACGGAATATATCGATCACGCAGCCTTGCTGCTCAATCAGCTAGCTTTCGATGAGGCTAATAAACACCTATTTAGTGAGTTGATTGACCAGTTGACTAGGAGACAATCATAATATGGACTTATACCTTCGTTGCGCCGAGGAAACATCGCGTCTATTAACAAAACAATACTCAACTTCTTTTTCTAGTGCCAGTAGCTTGTTCTCAGATGATATTAAAGCTGATATTTATAATATTTACGCCCTCGTACGCCTAGCGGATGAGATCGTCGATAGCTATAGCGGAGAAGGCGCACGGCAAATTCTCGATGACTTAGAGAAAGAAGTTTTTGCTGCGATAAAGCGAGAGTACAGCGCCAACTTAGCAGTTATGGCATTTCAAAAGACCGCAAACGCGTACGCCATCGACCGTGAACTCATAATGCCGTTCTTTGCAAGTATGCGAGTAGATTTACAAAAAAATAGATTAAACGCACAGCAACTGAATGACTACATATACGGATCTGCCGAAGTGGTCGGTCTTATGTGCCTCAAAGTATTCGTGGCTGGCAATATGGCTACTTATAACAAATTGAAACCTGGCGCGAGGGCGCTTGGTGCGGCCTATCAAAAAGTTAATTTTCTCCGCGATATGGCGAGTGACTATGATCAGCTTGGCCGCTATTACTTTTCATTCGGTTCGTTTGAAACATTTGACGAAAGTACGAAAATAAAAATAATCAAAAATATTGAGCATGATTTTGAAATTGCCGCTAAGACAATCCCGCGTCTACCCGATAATTCGCGGCGGGCGGTTTTGGTAAGCTACCAATATTTTACGTTACTTCTTGATAAACTGCGTGATACTCCGGCCGAAATCATCAAAAAACGACGCGTTCGGGTATCGAACGCCCGTAAACTGTTTGTGATTGGGCCAGCAATTATTGCTTCGAAAGTTGGTCTACGATGAAACAGCGGGTTGCTATCATCGGTGCTGGCGTGGGCGGTCTGGCCACAGCCAACCTACTTGCTGCGTCAGGCTATGAAGTCGACGTTTACGAGGCACACGATATGCCAGGTGGGCGTGCTAGTGTACTACATCAAGACGGATTCCGGTTTGATACCGGCCCGTCATGGTTCTTAATGCCCGATGTGTATAAACACTATTTTCAGATACTTGGTAAAAATATGTCTGATTATCTACAACTCGAACGGCTCGACCCGGCCTATAAAGTGTTTTTTGAACATGACAGCCCTCTATCTGTACAGTCTGATTTAACAAACAACACATCAATGTTTGAGTCTATCGAGCCGGGAGCTGGTAAGGCGCTTGAGCGCTATCTTAAGGATTCAAAACTGACGTATGATCTTGCCATGGACAACTTTCTCTATGACAACTTATCATTCAAAAATGTCTTTTCTATGCGAAATTTGCGCTTGCTACCAAAGCTCATTCCAGCTCTGACGATACCAATGGATCGCTACATTAGCACTTTTGTTCGCGATAGACGACTCAAGCAAATACTTGAATATCCGACAGTATTTCTCGGTAGCTCACCATTCTCGACTCCGTCATTGTATCGTCTGATGAGTCATCTCGATTTCAATCAAGGTGTATATTTCCCGAAAGGCGGTATGTATGAGATTGTAAAGGCGCTCACTACTATTGGTGATGAGTTAGGCGTCTCTTACCACTACAATTCGCCAATAACTAAGATTCTAACGACGGATGGTGCTGTTACTGGGCTTGAAATAGATAGCAAACATACCATACCGGCTGATATTGTGATTTCAAATGCAGATCTGCACTTTACAGAGACAACGCTGCTACCAAAAAACCTCCAGACGTACCCTGAGTCGTATTGGCGCACAAAGCAAGCATCGCCATCAGCAATATTGCTATACCTCGGTGTCAAAGGTAAGTTAGATCAGCTTGAGCATCATAATTTATTTTTTATTGATGATTGGAAAGCGAATTTCGATGCAATTTATAGTGATAAGAAATGGCCTGAGAAAGCTTCAATGTATGTCAGTAAAACGACAGCCACTGACGCGACGACGGCACCAAAAAACTATGAAAATATCTTCGTATTGGTTCCGGGACCGAGCGGCGATCTTGAGGGAAAAGACGCTCAACGACTCGTCGACGGCTATATTGCTCAGCTCTCAACCATGAGCAATATAAAAGATTTGAAGGAGAGAATAATTACAAAAAAAGTCTATCTACCGAAAGATTTTGGCAACGATTTTCACGCTTGGCAAAATACATCGTTAGGTCTGTCGCATATTCTTCGGCAAAGTGCCTTTATGCGACCACAGAACATAAGTCACAAAGTCAAAAACCTCTATTATGTCGGTGCCAATACCGCGCCAGGTATTGGCTTACCAATGTGCCTCATAAGCGCCGAACTTGTCTATAAACGGATCACCAATGAACCGACGAAAGGTAAACTGAAAGCAGTGTCGTCATGAGTATTGAGCATACGTATTATTTGCTCGCTCTTCTTATCGCTATCGGCGGATTAGTAGCGAGTGACTTTAGATGGAAATTAGCCTTTTTTTACGATCCTCTCCGCACTCTGAAGGCCCTAGCTCCGACATTACTTTTTTTCATCGTTTGGGATGCAGCCGGAATAGGCTCGAATATCTTCCTCTATGGTGGTTCACGCTATAGCCTTGGCTTGCTACTCGCACCCGAGTTTCCTATCGAAGAATTGTTCTTTCTATTCCTACTTACCTATACGGCGTTACTTATTTATAGGATATCGAAAAAATGTATACGTATTTAGTTGTGAACGGTGTCTTTTTGCTTGCTAGTATCGTGCTGCTTTTGCTACTGAAGGCGAAACTTCCAGCCAAATCTATTATCATAACAATCATCGGGCTAATAGTTTTGACGGCACTATTCGATAATATATTGATAGGTACTGATATAGTTCACTACAATCAAAGCCATACCCTAAATGTATATATCGGCCGAATCCCAATAGAAGATTTCGCCTATCCAGTTGTTGCAGCAGTTATCGTCGCGAGTTTATGGGAAAGGAATAAAAAATGATTCAAGCGCTCAAAAAATTATTTGTCGTATCTCGCCCAGTTTCATGGGTAAATACCGCCTATCCATTTGCCGCCGGCTATTTACTAACAACGAGGCACATAGATGTTACTTTCATTATCGGATCGCTCTATTTTTTGATTCCATATAATTTAATGATGTACGGTGTCAACGATGTGTTTGATTACGAATCAGATAAAAACAATCAGCGTAAAGGCGGCGTCGAGGGTGCGCTACTTGCTAAAAAACAGCACAAACTAGTGCTCATCACGACTGCGCTCGTCAATTTACCATTTCTTGTTCTGCTCTATATTTTGTCATCGACCATTATGAGCACAATCATTCTAAGTATGGTTGTTTTTTTGGTACTTGCCTACAGTCTACCGATCTTGCGTTTCAAAGAGCGGCCGTTTATAGACTCGTTAACCTCAAGTTTGCACTTTGTGGGGCCGCTGATATTTGGGCTTAGTTTTAGTGGTTTTTCGACCACTAGTCTTCTTATAGTGGTTGGGTTTTTCCTCTGGGGCATGGCGAGTCATGCTTTTGGCGCCGTCCAAGACATCCAAGCTGACAGAGCTGGGGGAATAGGATCGATAGCGACAATGATAGGCGCTCAGAAAACCGTGTGGCTTAGTATCTTGCTCTATGCTGCGAGCGGACTTGTCATAGCCAGTATCGGCGGCGCAGCGATTATTGCGGCTCTCATCAATCTGTTCTATATCGTGAATATCATACCGTTTCTCCATCTAATTGACGCGGACGCAGAGCAAGCTAACGCTGGTTGGAAACGATTTTTAAAAATTAACTACCTAGCTGGTTTTATCGTTACAATGTTACTGATAGCAGTCAGCGGGATACTAGGAGGTTAAGAAAATGAATATTACTGTATTTGGAGCTTCCGGTAAAGTTGGGCGAATCGTCGTTGAGGAATTACGAGCAAGTGGGCACAGTGTCACGGCATTTGTACACGGCTCGTCGCCGTTTGAATCAAACGAAAAACTAAGGATCGTGTACGGCGATATTCATAACTTTGCCAACGTCATTGAAGCGCTCGATAGAAGCGAGGCCGTCATAAGCTGTCTCGGTAGCTGGGGCACGAAAGATAAAGATATATTATCGAGCGCCATGAAAAATATCATCCCCGCAATGGAAAAACAAAACATCAAACGTATTATCTCCCTGACGGGCTCCGCTGCTATTTTTCCAGGTGAAACGTTGCGCCTCGTCGACAAGCTGAACCGAGGGGTACTGAGTATTGTTGCAGGCAAAATACTTACCGATGGCGAAAACCATTTGCAACAATTGGTAGAGAGTAACCTGCGGTGGACAGTAATTCGCTCACCCGTAATGAAGTCCAGCCAAGACGCTACCTATACACTAAGTCTCATTGCGTCGTCCCCATTCGCGACAGTATCACGAAATGCGGTAGCAAAAGCGATGGTTGATCAGCTTAGTGAGACCAACTTTATCAACGCTGCACCTCATATTCACTCACTGTAATCCGGTATCAATATAAGATTCTTCCAACGTTCATTATCGGATACTTGAAATAGCCATATTTTAAATTTTAACTTGATTTACTGACTAATTATGCCAAAAGAGCAAGGGTAGTAATTTTATACAGATGCTATCCTTAGTCCCATTCACTCATACTATTCATCCTCTTCGTCTGTCTTCTTTTCGGCGGTCAGTTCTGCCTTGATATCATCCGTCGCGAGATTGAACTCTTTGCCTAGTGCTGCAATCATACGCAACTTTGTATTTGTATTATTGCCGGTATCTATAAAGTAGCCTGTTTCAAGGATTTCCGTACTATTATAGAAAGCGCTAGAGTCTTGGCGAATCCACCTGGAAAGGTACTCGTCATCTGTGACCTTTTCGATAAAGTCAGAGTTACGGTTGTAAATAGCTTCGGCAATCGCATCAAGTGCCTCAGCCCAAGTAGTAACTGATGATTTTTCACCAAATACCTCAACTGAGCGAATACTCCTCCCCTTGAGATCAGGGGTATCGAGTAGATATACAGCGGTATCTTCTTCAACCGGCTGGAATGATGTCGTCGGCAAAGCCCAGACTTTCTTGAGACTTTTAACCCACCAGTCTTGACGCTCGTTGAGTGTCTCCTCATTCCACGTGTCATGCTTTGCGATCCACTCATTAAGAGGAAGTTTGCTGTCTGCGAATCCAACCTTGTGAACTTCACCAGTCTTCTTATCTCTGACTTCGAGATTCATCTTTTCAAGATATGGACGATTTGAGTATTCAGAGTTATAGCCTGTCAATGTCAAGTTAGCAAGTGTGTGCAGATAGTCGCGGTGAATACGCTCGAAATCATCACCGAGCATCGCCTGCCAATCTTTGCTCGCGAGTGTCTGTGGCATAACATGCTCGATAGTCAGTTTTAGCTTGCCGTCCGAGATTTGGTGCAGTGTATGGACGGCTTCTTTCGATGACTCTTCGGCGGCGGTCAGTACGTAGATCAAGAATGAATTACGTTGGTAGTAGGCATCGCGTGTACGAATGGCGTTTTCATACTCGGTATCATCTGGCATACGAGTCTGACCAATACGATTGAGCAGGATATATCGGAGCACCTCTACGTAGTCTGTTGCTGGGGTCGCATTCTGATAGCTCAGTACATCTTTATGTAGCGACGCGAGGAAGCGGTCAACGCTCGTAGTATCAATACCACTGACGATGCGGCGAGAGAAGTACGTTTCTATGAGCTTGAAAGCTTCTTCGAGCTGAGCATCCGTCAGCTCGCTCGCAGCGTGGTGACGCAAGATATTCATAGCAAATGGGATATATAGATCAATCTGGAGATAGCGCATCTTGAAGATGGTCTCGCTGATACCTTTGTACTTCGACTCAAAATCATTTGTATCGATGAGCTTCAGTAGTTTATAGAAACCAAGAGATTCTACGATATCAGTGTAAAATGCATCGATTTTGTCTTCTTCTTGCGCTTCGCCTACATTTTTGTCGAACTGCTTTTTGAACTCAGGATACACAGCATCCAAACGCACAACGGCCTGGCGTTTTGAGATGATGTAGCTACGGAAGAAATCAGTGATATAGTCTTTATTCGCATCAACCAGTGACTCTTCGATGATCGACCAATACTTTTCGTACACTTGGTTGCGCAGGTGATCGTTACCGAGCATGAGGGCAAAGTTACGGATTTTGTCACCGTCAGTCAGAGGCTTACCTGTCGAGTTGATACTCTCAAAGACGCGCTGAGGATTGTCGTCGTTGCCGTTGAGTGTGATGGAAATTACCTCAAAGAGTCGCAGGCCGTCAATGTACTTATCGAGTCCCTTGCGAGTCGAGAAATACTTGCGGAAGGTTGAGTATACCTGATAGATGTTGCTCATACGTTCACGCGGCTCTAGGCGTGACTCCTCGCCGTCTTTATCAAAGATATGTTGGAGGATTTGGTTATCGGTCGTGACGGTGCGAAGTTTGACTTTATTTTTATCAATATTGGCATTGAAAAGATAACGGTCACGGATGAGATCCGGTGTGGTTTCTGGATTTTCAATCAGCGAAGGGTCTTTTTTGACGAGATGATAGATGGCCGTCACCATAAGGAGTGACGTAGTGACGCGCTGCTGCCCGTCGATAATAGCTACAGAGTAGCTGCTCGCCGTGTCTTCGACTAGAACAACTGTTCCAAAGTAGTGATTCTTGTGTTTGGCTACGCTATCTTCAAGGTCTGAGAGGAACTCATTGGCATTAGCTGTCTGCCATGCGTAAGGACGCTGAAAGTTCGGGATCTCGTAATATGTTTCTGATGCATTCAAGATCTTTTGGACGTTTGTCTGCGCTGAAATCATTATTCGTTCTCCTTCTTGTTTGGCACAATCTGTTGCAAATCCTTGCTGTAGTGGTAGTCTACAATGTCACCGTTTTGAAGCATGTTTACGGCTTGTTCAATGGCGATTAGAGGCACTGAATACCACTCACTCGGCGTGTACTCTCTACCGTTCTTGTCAATTATAGTAAGCTCAACTTTGGCATCGGCAAATATACGATGAATGAAATGCTCAACCTTCTGAGGATTGTAATCTCCGGTGATGATATAACTATCAACAACCTCGACTCCAGACATAAGATAGGTAGGGTCTTTTTCTGCATCCTTGATTCGCTCTGTAATCGTCGTGATCGTGAAACCAATCTTGTGCAAGTCTTTAACGGCCATTACTTTTTCATCCTCGCTGAGCGATTTGAGGACGTAGATGTAGCCGACAATCTTGTCGTCACTATCAAGCTTCAATTCGCCAGCGTAGTCTGACTCAACTACACAATAACCGTCATAATAAAGCTGACTAGATAGTGAGCGGAGATACAGATTTGATTCCGTACCGTTCTCGTAAATAGCCCTGAGGCGGCTCTTCATGCGGCCATGAACAAGTTTTTCTTCACCAATGTCGTCCACGTAAAGCATCTGGCCTCCAGCGATGAAATAACTTCCGGCTTTGAGCTGCTTAACATTGGTGAAACGTACTAGCTTCAAAGTGCCAATGCCAAGTCCTTTTTGTGTCTCGTCGAAACCATCCCTAAACTTATCGAAGTCTTTGGCTCGAACGCGACTGGCAACATCCTCGGGCGCGGAGCGTTTAGTCAGAGGGATGTTCTTAATGCGAAGTATATTTTCCCCAGCACCCTCGAATAATCCGAATGTATCTTTAGAGAATAACTCGTCGATAGATTCTGGAGGCTCTGCAACATCAAGGAGACCGCGCGTATCAATAGGCTTGAGGGCTTCTGCCTTTGCTTTATCATTACGGATGGAGTTCAACCGTGCCGCTAAAGAAGCCTCGCTGATATCGTTAGACTCAAGCTCAGGAAGTCGGTCGTTTTTTTCTACGAAATCAACAATCTGTCGAAATGATACCGCAAGACGATCATCAGCAGAGACGGGAGCTTGTTTCTTGGGTGGAACAAACATGTGCCCATCATCAGACTCAAATAATTTTACAAGATCGTCAGAAATGTCCATTACGCATTTGTCTCCGTAGACTTGTCCTGCTGCCATTTTGCATAACGTGCAGTTAGGTATGCTTGCGCTTGTGCCAAAAGCTTTTCGCTCTTATCGTTTGCATTAAGCGCGGGATACTTACCATTGTGTGCAACTACGAACGCTTTAATCTGAGGTACGAGGGCGAGTGCATCTTCATCGGTCATATCTATGCGAGAACCTGCAATAGTGTCTTGAATGACGCGGAAAACGTCAGCACCAACCTTCTTAGAAATAACCTCAAAGGCGTGCTGGAATGGATTTATCGAGTCAATGAGGTCAATGCTAAGGTCATCAAGATTAACAAAGCTGTTAGCAAGTGTAATGAACTTCTTATCGCCATCCTCGGTAATTTTTGCGGTCTTAAAGGCAAGGTTGCTTGCAAGGTACTGGCGAGTAACCTCTATCTCTTCATCGGTGAGGCCTGGAAGCTTCTCGCGGATGATTTTTGACTGTAAGTGCTTCATATATTCACCTGTATGGCCATTGGCTGCTGCTCGTTGGACTTGTGTGTCTTGCAGGACGGCCGCAGTCAGATCCTCAAGTTCAGTCTGGAGAATATGCTTCACACGCTCTGAGGGCGGATTCTTGAGGCCTTTTACAAACACCTCACCAGCTTGAGTCTTCTGTGTAGGAGATGTACGTGGAGTGAAGGTAAAGTTAGGCGCTAGCACCTGTTCCATCAGCAGCGAGGCTGTAATCGCCTTGAGCATATTGTTTACAGACACTTGTATATCATCGCTCGTGCCATTTGGTTGAACGATAAGGTTTGTGAACTGAGCGTGAGTTTTATTGCGACTATCACGAGTACAACGGCCGATAATCTGGACGATCTCAGTTAGGCTTGCGCGGTAGCCGATCGTTAAGGCTTGTTCGCACCAAGGCCAGTCAAAGCCCTCTTTGGCCATACCGAGGGCAATAATAATATCCACGCCGTTGATATCTTCGCGAGCTACTTCACTGAGGTACTTCGTAATCTTTGCGCGATGCATTGGATCGTCATCCACAAGGTTAGCAACCTTCCGCGTCACGCCGTCCTTATCGGTGACGTATTCGATACCAGTTTCGCTATCTTGCGACTGCCACTCGCCGATAATGTCATAAATCTTCTGGACTTCCTCGTGTTTACCTACCTGGGTAGACTCTTTTGAGTTGACGTTCGGGATATGAATGATGGTTTTCTTGCTAGGATCAAGAACTGCGTCCAAAGCGCCATCATCGAGGTAGCTGCCTTGATAAAAGTGATATCCAATACCGAGTGTTTCGAGGTACGTATATCCGTTAAGCTGTTCATAGTAGGTGTAAGTCACCTTATCGAACTCTGCTTCATCCTCAGGTGTCAGGATGGGTATAGCGTCACCACGGAAGTATGAACCCGTCATGGCAATAATCTGCACGTTAGTACTGCTCATAACATTGTGGAGTAATTCACCGAGGCGGCTATTATCACTGATAGAGACATGGTGGAACTCATCGATCGCCAGAACTGCATCGTTGAATGACTCAACATCCAGATCTTCGGCCTCGAACGCGAAGCGAAGTGTGGCATGAGTACAAACTAGAACTTTGTCGTCGCTCTTCATGAATCGAACGAACGATTTTACCTTGCTCTTGTCATCACCAGTGCCAAGGCATAGGTTGTTGCGGTCTTCTACTTCCCAGTCAGTAAAAAAGCCATCTTCACTGAGTGACACGTTTGAAAATGACGAGCCGATGGATTTTTCTGGAACGGCAACGATAACTTTTTTCTTACCTTGGTTGACAAGCTTATCAAGGCCAATATACATAAGAGCGCGTGATTTACCGGATGCCGGTGGTGCCTTGATGAGAAGGTGGTTGCTGTTGCGCTTCTCGAAAGCGCGACGCTGCATTTCGCGCATACCCATGCTATCGGTCTTTGTTGATTCGCCAGTTTTATCGTACTTAACGTCAATAATGTTCAATGTTTCGTCGTTCACTTTGTTTTCTCCCTCTCAATCATTTGCTCATAGAGAGCGAAAAGATCGGCAAGACGCTCCTCATCTGAATTATACGGCTTAGAACGGTATAGCCGATCAACGGTTAAGTCTAGCTCTTCGTGAGCCTCTCGTAGATCTTCTGGCATTTTGTCCGGATCATACAGCTCCGCAAGAGTTTTCTCTGAATGGTTCTCACGAGCAAATATTACGTTCCGAGCCTTGCTAGCGAGTTCTTTTTGCTCATGTTCTAGCAATGGTCGAACTGGAAAAGTGTTATACACTAGCGCAGAAGAGTAGCGGAGCCGCGTCTCTAATGCGCCGCCTACCGCCCTTTGCCATACCATGTGCATCCGCGAGCTAATAAACGCAAACACATGAAGTGGCGCACTAGAGACTACAAAAGATGCATTATTAGCTACTACATCACGAGGTAAGTAGTCTATTGGGATATACTCTCTACGCTCAGATGATGTAGACGGAACAAGAATAGAGTTTTCAGGAGGCATCACAAACTCACGGAACTGATACGACTTCTTCGCCATATCCTGAGCGCCTTTATCTTTGCTTTCAAGACGAAACTCTCGCACAGCGTCTACGCGCTCTTTTACAAAATCATATTGATATGCATCCTCGAAGTCTGCATCCGAAATCCATAGACACCAGCGTATCTTCTGGTTGAGATAGTCTTGCCCACTTACAAACTTCTTCATATATTTTTCAAGTCCTGGGCTTTGCGCAACCGCCTTTTGCATAGTTTCAGTATCAAAGATAAGGTTACCTCCATCGACCGGCTTGCAGCCGTAGCCCATACGTGGGACATCCGAAAGCGGCTTACTGCGTTTAACTACAATGATATTCTCGCCTTCAGATAGATATGCGTTGATGTTTTCTACCTCCGAACGAATACCTTGATCGTAGAGATATTTTGGAGCTTTGTTCGGTGATCGTAGCCCGATAATTACAACTGTGACACCGGCTACATTTCTCGCGCCGTTTGTCCACTTAAATGACGAGTGAGCAAAACCGATTTCCACATTTTGCTCGAAAATATATGGCCAGAGGAGCGCCACTTGTTCACCTTGACAGATAGAGTTCGTCGATACAAAAGCAAGCTTTGCCTGCGTGCCATCAATATAGTCAGCACCAAGTTTGAACCATGGCGCAATGAAATCAAGGTTTTTATAGTTCTTGAAGTCCTTAAACACACGAGCCATAGCTGCTTTTTGGTCTTTGTCCTGAAGGCTTGAGCCGAGGTATGGAGGATTACCAATCAGATAGATTTCATCCCAGCGCTCCTCTTGTAGATCTAGTTCCGGCTGATCGCTCTCGAACTCAATGAGCGCACTTTGTTCTGAGGTGGTCTTTATCTCATTTTTATGCGGTACATTTGGGCATACATCATTCCAGTCGAGAAGTGTTGAATCACCATGAACAATGTTCGCGTTGTCCTTGAGAGGGATTAGCTTAATTTCTTTGCCAAACTGTTGCTCAAAATCGATATTCATCTGATGTTTCGCGAGATATAGAGATAAGATGGCGATCTCATGTGGGAAATCATCAATCTCGATACCATAGAAGTTGTCGAGCATAATCCTAGATGTAAGCTTACCGGCCAAAGCGCGGCGCTTAAAATCGGTGTCGTAGAGACGCTCAATGATACCGTGCTCAATCTTGCGCAGCTCCTTGTAGGCGATAATAAGGAAATTACCGCTACCACAGGCAGGGTCAAAAACCTTGATCTTGCTGATGCGATTCCAAAGTTGTTCGAGCTTCCTATCGTTATCGTAGTACTTATCGAACTCTTCGCGTAGTCCATCAAGAAAGAGTGGCTCTATAGTCTTCATGATATTTGGAACACTCGTATAGTGTTGCCCGTGGTTGCTGCGTTGCTCTTCATCCACAATGCTCTGAAACATCGAGCCAAAGATATCAGGGTTAATTTCTGCCCAGTTTTGATTGCCGCAATCAAGGATGAGTTTGCGAGCCTGTGCGTTGAACTTTGGAATACCGATGCTATGCTTTTTGGTGTCAAAGATAGTACCGTTGACGTACGGGAACTTGCTGAATGGACTTGTAAACCCAGACTTATCGCTTGTGTCGAGTGCATCAAAGAGAGTTTGTAGGAACTGATCGAGATCACTGCCATCGGTTTGCGTATAGTCTTTGATGGAACTGGTGAAAATACTAGACTCTTCTTTACTAAAGACGCGCGTATCTTCTGCGAAGAAACAGAATAGCAAACGACTGAAGAATACGTTTAGATCGTGACGGAAGTTACTTTTTGGATCTGCTAGACGCTCTTGGTTGATTTTCTCAATCTCAGCATAAAGATCCTTCATCTTATCAGCAGCACGGCGATCGGCTACGGCCTCGGTCTTTTCATCGGTGATTTCGTCGCCAGTCCAGCCGTAGAAAAAGTCAACGTCTCTATCAATGTCGCGCAAATTGATATCTAGTCGTGTATTCTTCTTGGTATCGACAGCTACGAGCCTCTTGTAGTCTGTGGCGATGAGATATCGTGGGTTGTAACGAACTGTCAGAGGATCTTGCGATAGATCTTCGGCCGTAGAATGCAGCTTGTTGTCATCTTCAACGTATTTGAAATAGACAACTCCTCGTTGCAGCACTTCGTGGTCTTTATCTTCGGCAAGATTTAGCGATCCTTCTCGTAGCTTTGTGATGGCCGAACGCGACCGTCCGTAGGCGGCTAGCAGCTCATACAAGACGTCTTTGTTATACGCTTCTCGATTGGCAATTTCGGCAACATTCCTCTGGGCGTCAGCAAAAGACAGTCTCATTCAATCTCCCTCTGTACAAGTAGTCTAATCATTATTACTAATTATACCCCAAAATTACGACAGTTCAGCTATTTCAAATCGGTCATTTGAATCGACCGCAAACCATCCGAGAAAGCTCGAATGGGACTTCGCCTTTTCTTGCAGAAAAACCGAAGTGATAGATAGGCTTGAAACTGTTGCAAGGTATTATAATTGTTGTATGGATGATTTACTGGAGGACATACGACAGAAACTCGCGACCGTATCGGATGGCAATCTGTTTGAAGAGTTTACGACCTTCTCTTTAGCTGCTTCGATTCCAGGACTTGCTCCTGTGAGTGGTGGTGGGGATTTTGGCCGTGACGGAGAAGCTCCGAATGCAGTACTGACGTGTACGATTCAGGCCGATGTGATCGGCAATATGACCAATTCGCTAAACCAGTATAAGAAATCATCAGGCAAAGCAGACACCGTATACGTAGCGACAAGTCAGACGCTGACTAATCATCAGAAAGATAACCTTCGCAAAAGAGCGGACGAGCTTGGGTTTAATCTGCCATCGATATATGATGCACCACACTTTGTTAATGAGCTATACAAAGACGCCGATTGGCGACAAAAGCTCCTCGGTATATCAGGTGAGCTACCGGCGCTATCGCGTATTCCTATCAACACTCGTACCACTTTGGACGTTCCGATGATTGGCAGAAGTGAAGCGGTGGCTAACCTCGAAAAGATACAGGGTGACGTTCTCATATCGGGTCAGCCCGGAAGTGGAAAGACTTACATAGCTACAGATTTTGCTAACAGACACAATGGACTGTTTGTTATATCCGACGATACGACAAAAATTGCAAACGAACTACGACAAAAAACACCAGGCGTCCTTTTGATAGATGACATACACAGTAAAGAAGCACTTCTTACAAACCTAAAACACATGCGCACTCAGTTGAAGCTAGATTTTAGGATTGTAGGCACTTCATGGGCGTCCGGCGAGACTGCCGTTAAGACCGCCATGGGCATCGGTGATACAAGCGTCTTACGTCTCAGAGAGCTCACGAGGAATGAGATAGTTGAGGTAATTGATGCGTGTGGCCTAAAAGGGGCAACGAACTTACTGAAACGCGAGATCGTAAATCAGTCTAAAGGCAAGCCGGGGTTAGCAATCACGCTTAGTTCTTTATGCCTCGCCGGTGATTGGGAAAAAGTATTCAACGGTGACTCACTCTATGATCTTGTAACATCAAGCTTCAACGCAAAATTAGGAAAGAGTGTTACGACGTTGCTCTCATTTATTGCTCTCGGTGGTGATACTGGCATCAGTCTGAGTAACCTCTCTGAAATCTCTGGTGTATCAGTACCCGATGTAAAGGTCATTTTAGATGAACTGGCGTTCGGTGGTGTTCTCAGCTCTAAGGACGACGGTACGGTTCGCGTAGAGCCTGACGCACTTCGCTACCCACTGGTTCAAGAGTTGTTCATTGATGGCTCGGGAACGCTACGGTTCGAGGATTATATTGAGAAGTACCCTTCAAAGAACGATGTCATAGAGACACTACTCGTTACTGTACTTAAGGGTGCGTCAATGCAATCCAGTAGGATAACTCCCTATCTTGCTGCTGACTTCGCGGCAAAGACATGGGCGTATTATGCCGCGCTCGGTAAAGATGAAGCAGAATATGTAGTTACCAATAACCGTGATGCGATTGTCGCAGTATCAGAGCCAGTTCTTGCTATGCAGCCAGAAATCGCTATACGCGAGCTGATGATTGCTGCTGTAGACGATCATCGGGCACTGAATCAGTACCCAAATCATCCAGCACGAGTGCTTGATGAGTGGGTTGACCACGCTAAGCCCGGATCAAGTGTAGCCGTAAAACGTCGCGCGTTACTACTAAAGGTTGCTGGTGAATTGCTTGAGAGTGGTTATCAAGATCAAGTGACAATCGGCCGCGTCATCGCATCCGCCCTTAATCCGCACTATCAGTCGAGCGAGTCCGACCCGGGCGTGGGTCTGTCAATTACATTTACTCAGGGCTATATATCTCCTGAGGAGTTCAACCAGATGCCAGCCCTATTTGATACGGCAAAGGCAATATATGAGAAACTGGACAACGACGAAGCATTTGTTGAGATACTTTCAGTTGCGGACGATTGGGTATATAACAGGCAAAATGTTTCAGCAGAGTATCTTGCCGTCATCGGTGACACCAAGAAACAATTAGCGCAAAACTTACTCACCAGCCTAAGAGATGCGACGAAAGGACGTAATCTTCTTCAGCGTCGTATTCGACAACTGGGCAATGCGATTGGTATGAATCTTGAGATCGAAGTGCCGCGAGAGTATGAGATTCTATTCCCTTATGAATCGCGGCGACCAAACCGAGAAGAGGCACTTTTTAAGAAGCAAATAGAGGCTGTACAAAGCTTAGCCAAAGATTGGGCAAAAGAAGACCCAGCCGTCATCGTTGATAAGATTGCCGAGTTTCAGAGAGAGTCCAGCGATACTCGAACGAACTGGCCAAACTATCTACATCACATGCCGTCAATGCTCGCAGGAGCGTTACCGAGCGAAAGCCTTATTGAATGGGCAAAACTTCTCGTTGCACGCACCACCTCAGCACAATTCACAGCAAGCTTTGCCGACAAGATAGCGGAAACTAAGCCAGAGGGCTACCGCGAGTATCTTAAGATCGTGCTAGCGACAGATACACATGATGTTGGCGCTATGCAGGCAATTATCATGCGGTTTAGCGTGACGGAAGAACCTGAGTTATTTGAACTAGCCAAGCCACTTTTCAGCAAGTATGATAGCGCCGTTAATACAGCCTGCCTCCGCAGTGAAGTCTCTCTGGAGAACGAATTGTATATTCTTGACAACGTAGCCGAGGACGCCGCAGTTGAAATATGTGGCGGTATTGATTTTGAATACTCAAAGGATGGTGATGGAAAAGAGATGCCAAGTGAACTTCGCGAAAAGTGGCAGAAAGCAATCATCGGGCACTCGACGATTAACTACCATGCCCTGAGTGACCTCAAACACCTACTTGGCAAGCACCCCGAACTAGCTCTTCCGTGGTTCAAGGATAAGATCAATAGAAAGATTGACCGAGAACATGGATGGCGACTACATACAGACGATGTCGCGAAAGGACTTATCAAAACACTAACTATTGACGACCGTAAGAAGTTGCTAGGAATGCTCGACTCCTCCAGCGGCAATTATTCGTTTGCATCTGTTCTGGTGAATCAGAATCCCGAGCTTTATCAAGTACTTATTGATAATCAAGACGCCAAGGATTTTCATCTTGATCCGCTCAATATCTTCTCTGATAGTTGGGTTGCGATGGCAGAGATAGCCCTAAAGGCAAAATACTCACCCGAAGATGTGCAACAGAGCAGTTTTAGTTTCAATATGAGCTGGTCAGGCAGTGAATACACCATGTGGCAAGGTAAGCTCGCTGACATTGAGGAGCACCTACATAAGACCGAAGATTCTACAATCATAAGCATAGTGAATGAGCTAAAGAAACATATAGAATCACGTGCTGCTGACGCCAAAGAGAAAGAGTACCAGCGAGAGGTGCGAGGTATATAAAAAGACTCCTATCCCTTCGCGAGCGATAAGACAAGATGTCCGGGAAAAGCAGAGGTTGACAGAGTTTTAGATAACCCCTTATTTTATGTACTGTTACTAATATCACAATATAGATCTGAGATTGATAGTGAATAGACTCGCAATATGCGAGTCTATTTAAGGATGTGTGTTTACGTTACCGTTTTAACTAGTAGCCCCACTGAGTCTGCCAGTCTTTCATCTGCTTGATCTCTTTTGTTTGGGCGGTGACAATCGCTTTTGTCAGGTCTTTTACTTCCTGATGTTCGGCGTTCTTCTCGCCAGGCGCAGCCATATCAAGCGCTCCTTGATGGTGCATGATCATCTGCTCGATAAATGCCTTATCAAAATCATCGCCAGTTTTGTCTTTAAGCTCATTTTCCATACCGGCCATTTCGTCCATCATACCCATTGCCGAGTGATCCATCATGTTGTCACTACTTGATGATGGGTAGCCCCATGCTTGCTGCCATGACTTCATCTGACTAATTTCTCCGTTTTGGGCAGAGATAATGTCGCTTGCCATGTCCTTGAGTTCCTGGTGCTTAGCGTTGGTGAGCGCAAGCTGCGCCATGGTGACAGCGCCCTCGTGGTGAGCAATCATGTTAGCGATAAAGTTTCGATCATACTCCTCGCCGGTCATCGCCGCGTACTGCTTGTAGGTGCTGCTATTGGTATCAACCAATGAATCACTACTTGATGAGTTACCCATGTCCATACCAGACATATCAGAGGTGTTCGACTTATTAGTATCACCACGCAGGCCATAGTAGAGTGCAGCGCCACCCACTGCCAGCACAAGCACGACAGCGATAATAGTAAATAGTTTCTTATTGTTCATAGACACTCCTAAAAATTTAGTTGTTTTACTCGGAAAGCAACTAAATCCTACGGTCGGAATACCGAGAACAGAATGTACGCCGGTAAGCCTGGCGGTGGCTCGAAGTCTGTAACAGTACGGGCCATTTCGCTATGGCGATGCGATAATGCCAAGATAATCTGTGCTGGATCGGGTTGAAATAATACGTCAGGCTTCTGCTTATCTTCTTCGCCGTCCTCAAAGGTCGGCGACTCGTTTTTTGGCGTCGTGGAAGTACAAAGTGTAATGCAGTTAATGCTGCGGCCATGCTCCATGCCGTGCATATTGTGCATAGGCTGAGCGGCCGCAACGTGACTGCTTACAAGCGCACCATAGAACACCGTACTCATAAGCACAATAAACATACACGACACACCCTTACGGGCTGCATGTGTTACTTTATGTGTTATTGGGCTTACTGTTCGCATACGATTCAATCTAATATGTGTCTTTATTATACCTCGGGAAGAAGTCCTCGTGTAGTTTTTGATCTTCTATACCGCTGGCGCGTAACTGCTCACCAAGGGCTTCTACCATTGGTTCGGGGCCAGACACATAGACCTCGGACACGGCTAGTTCTGGTACAATCCTCTTTAGTTTATCGACCGTCAGTTGTTCACCGATGACGTAATGGACATGAAATTCAGGGTGTCGCTTGCTAGCCTCGTCAAACTCTGCCTTGAATGGCAGTTCATCTGTTCGGCCATTGTAGATAAGTGTAGCTAATACTGATTGACCGCTATGACCTCTCGCCTTGAGCATACTGTAAAACGGCGTAATACCGATACCACCAGCTACGAATACCAGCGGCTTATCGCTCTCTTGCCAGACAAAATCACCGTCCGGCTGTTCGACAAGGTTGATCGTACCGCCAACTGGCAGGGCGGAAAGTGCTTGTTTGAAAGTTGTATCGGTAACGCGAGTTGTAATCTGAATATAGCCATCATGGGGCGTTGATGAAATAGTAAACCACCGTTTTGTCCCCTCGTCGTCAGGGTTGTCGTGTGGTAACTCGACACGAATAAATTGGCCGGGTGTCCATGTAGTCGGTGTATGGGCTGTGAAACGAAATGACCAGACATTATCTACCAGATTTTCTTTACTTTCGAGCGTCAGAGTGTCGGTGTCGTGGGTCTGATGGGTGTATTTTTCAGGGTTTTTATCGAATAGTTGTACGCAAGTGGCGCAACAGAAGTAATAGGTTTGGCCGTTGTGTGTGCGGCTATGCCCAAGCGCCTCGGCTTCTGCCTTGACGACGACATCACCTGTTACCGGACAAATGGCTTGCGTGTCGTCTAGTGTGGACGGATTGACGGCTGGCGCGTCGCTGTGATGGTGATGATGATGTTCGTGATCGTGATGGTCATGCATAGTCCCTCCTTTACAACCGTATCTTTCGTAAAAACTGCGCGTTTATAGCAACAACGATAGTAGACAGTGACATCAGTACCGCACCGAATGCCGGTGATAGCACAAAGCCAAGCGCAGATGTAACACCTGCCGCCAGAGGTATTGCTAGCGCGTTATAGCCAGTTGCCCATGCAAGGTTTTGGAGCATCTTGCCATAGGTTTTCTTCGACAAGGTAACAATTTTGGCCACGCCGCGCGGATCGCTGCTGGCAAGTACAATACCAGCCGACTCAATAGCGACATCAGTACCAGCACCGATGGCGATACCAATATCTGCTTGAGTTAGAGCAGGAGCGTCATTTACGCCGTCGCCAACCATCGCTACGCGGCTGCCGTCTGTTTGCAGCTTCTTGACGGTTTCAGCCTTATTTTCTGGTAGCACTTCGGCAAAGTATTCTTTGATACCAAGCTCCTTAGCGACCCATGCAGCCACCCCCTTACTGTCGCCAGTCAGCATAGCGACGCGCTTGCCCATACGGTGCAGCGTAGCCACGGCTTCCTTTGACTCTTCACGTATAACATCAGCCAGCATGATCGCGCCTAAGACATTTCTGCTCTCAATAACATATACGACCGTTTTGCCATCGTCAGAGGCTTTTTTGGCTGCCTCTTTGAGAGAAGTATCAAGTCTCGCGGCAAGCTCCTCTAGGATTCGCGGCCCACCGATATAGACAGACTTGCCATTGACTCTCGCTCGTACACCACGGCCAGAAAGTGCCGAAAAGTCAGTGGTGTGAATTTCCGGCACATTTTGACCGCGTG
>CAZNVG010000015.1:0-23694 GCA_964576475.1 uncultured Candidatus Saccharibacteria bacterium
GAGCAAGACATATCCTACAATACGGGACCAAGCTATAGTGCTGATGCGGTGCTGCACCCAGACAAACTTATTCCCTTCGTAGAGAAACACATGCGCTATCTAAACAATCACCCTCAAACAAATCCTCGGCAATACCTTGCGAATCTCCGTTTGATGACAAAAGTTCGCAAATAGTAGGCGGTCTGCACAGTATATATCTGGGCTTGTTGTTCGTTATATGCGGTAGTATCATTAGCATAACTACAATAAACAAATCAGGCGGTATTAGCACGTGAGCAAAGTAACGAAGCAATCCCATGAGAACATTGATGCATCTGCAACGCGTAAAAACAAACTAATTACCAAGATAGTACGGCATCCAGCAGTCCTCGCGGGAGTGCTTGTTGTGGTCGCGGTCGCAACCTTAGTTGCGGTGAATGCTGCAACAGTTCGAAAGAGTGTTCGCTTTGGGCTCGGCGGCGGTAGCCTCACTGGTACTGCAACTTCCCAACCGGATGGTAGCGTTGCTTTTGCTTCAGGCGGCGGTGGTAGCGTTGCATCAGGTAAGTTCTATGTTGTCGGTAAGCAAATAGTAGATCCTGATGGAAATATATTTAGACCAATGGGGGCTAATGTTGCGGTTAGACAGGCACCGTATCTCGAGAAGAACTTTGTATTTAACTACTTTGGAACAGCCAACGGTAAGAGCGAGGAAGTAAAAGCTTGGGGCTGGAATACAATTCGTGTCAACGTAGCTTGCAACATAACAAGTAACCCATCGGTTAGCGAAACACTGGCTGGTCTTGATGAACTGATCAAGGAATACACAGCCAAGAAACTCGTCGTGATGATCGACTGTCACGATGGCAACATTACTGTTAAGGACGTCAATTACGACAACCCATCGGTACAGAGCGCTATGAACTTCTTTGATACTTTAGCGAAAGCATACAAGAACAATCCTTATGTTTGGTTCAATACAGTGAACGAACCTTGGGGAAGTAGCAATATACCGCAGTGGTCAGATCTGCAAAACAAACTCTACGCACGCATTCGTGCCAATGCACCAGACAATATCTTCGTTGCCGACCTGTCAGGCGGGGGCAACGCTATAGAGAATCTTGTAGACGGCAACTTGCACGGCACGTATGGCGCCGGTAAGTGTAACCTTGTGTACGGATGGCATTCGTACGGCTTCATAAATGGTTTTGCTGATGACGCCAAGCACAAAGATTACATAAACCGACTTTCTGCTATGAATATACCTATGGTTGTAGGCGAACTCGGCGATCCTCTCAATGAGTTCGGTCAGCCACTCACAGCTCTTGGCTATCCAGGGGTGGCCGGCAACCCAACTCAAAACCGCATTGGTGCTAATGCGGTGATTAGTTACGCCGCACCCGCCGGGTATGGCTTACTGTGGTGGCATGCAACAGGTGATACAAATAGTTCGATTACGTATTCACTAACAACACGCAAGATTGCTCCATGGCTTGTTAACTCCTCTAACCTTAGCGAACTATCTGCTACTGGTCGTCGTTATTGGGATGTGTCCCATCAAAACCATATACTCGGTAAGTTTACGGGCAATTTGAAAAACAGTAACTGTCCATCAGCTCCGTAGTAGTAAATAATGCGAAAAGGCAATCTACTATGCCAAAAGTTAGCAAACAAGAACACGGCAGTATAAATACAAAGCAAGCTCGAGCTAACGCTCGGGTAATGAGATATGCTCGCCATCCAATTACGATTGTTGTCATACTCCTGATAGTTATTGTTGGCGCAATTGTTGCAGTGCGTGCGGCGGGTGAACGCAAGAGTGTACGCTTTAGCTTGAGTGGCGGCTCAATCTCAGGTGGTGCGAGCGACACTGGAGGTAGTGTGGCGTTTGGCATTGGCACAACTAGCTGGTGGAAGCCGGCTCAGAATACGAAGTGGCAATGGGTGCTTAATGGAAAAGTAACGACTAATGAACTGGCTCGCTTTGACATGTACGACGTTGATCTGCAAAGCATGGTTCCGGCTCCTACCACACAAGAAGTAACATGGGCTAATGGACACAAGGCAACGATCACATGGCCAAAAGGTACCGAGAATCCAGGTATGATTCAAACCCTTAAGAGTAATGGCAAAAAGGTTATTTGTTACATCGACACAGGAGCGTTCGAAGATTATCGTCCAGACGCGTCATTGTTCCCGGGTAAATGGGGCGCGGCAAATAATCGTGCACCAAGTGCCAACGGTGGCGGTCAGGACTTATGGGGTTCGACTGTTCCGTACGCTGGTCCGCCGCAATACGCCTCGCTTGATGTAATTGGTGGTGATTCAGAGGACAGCTCTGGTGCATCATTCAGTGGTGAATACTGGCTCGACCAACGAGAGCCAGCTTGGAAGGAAGTCTGGGGACCGATAATTTGGGCACGGCTTGATCTTGCTAAAAAACTTGGTTGCGACGGTGTAGAGGGTGATCAGAACAACGCGTATGGCAATGACACGACATTTGGCGCCACACAGGCAATAAGCTTGCGGCTTTACCGAGAATTCTACTATCAAGCACACCTTCGTGGACTGACTGCAATTAGTAAAAACGGTATTGAGCTGACAGCTCAGCAAGTAACTGAACCAGGCACGGCAGCTATTAGTTACTGTGCACCAGGGTTATGTGTTCCCGACGGAATACTTAACGAGGAATGTCAGCAATACAATGAGTGTGGTGACCTCGATCCGGCAACCAGCAAAGGTATGTGGGTAGGGCAGGTGGAGTACAAGGGCACGGCAACGTCAGTGTGTAGTGGCACAAATGGCGCAAATGCGAAAAAGCGTATGGCAATGAAAAAACCAGTTACCGATCCGGTTGATGAACGAATCTCGTTTGCCTGCTGGGAAACCCCGTAACGGCTACAATCTTCCGTCAAGTATTAGCGTGCCGTCCATCGTTTCTATAAAGCCAACGATGTGCTCTGTAGTCTGAGTGGTTGATTCTATTGTCATACTAAGTGGAGCTGTCTTGTAAATATGTCGAGCTGTAGCTTCCTGTTCGGTGGAGCGCATTGTGCCGAGTTGAGTGTAGGTGTGCGATGGAAGTAATTCAGGTTTTTCGTTGTTCGCCCATATTGGACCGAACCACGTGTCGCGGAGAACTTCTGCACCTCCAGAATGCGGTTCGATAATTCGCAACATTATAGTGCGCATGTGGGAGCGAGCGGAAGGGTCGTCCACAAACTGACGACTAGCCAGTCGCGGCCTCTTCGCATCAAACAGCCCAATTTGTATTGTTTCGTCGACAGCGAGTTTTCCGACATCTAAAAAGCCCCATGTTTTTACATCCATATCAATAGATCGTCTGTAGTTTTCGTTGGCCAACTCCATCTTGCGTAGGTCAAAGGAGTGTTGTAAATGATGCGCTAATTCATCGTTGCCGACAATTTGCGCGTATAGAGCGGCAAACTCTACTGGAGAGAGTTCGGATAGACGTTCGGCAATCAAGGGTTCCGATACACGAACAAACGCTTCGGTGAATACGGCATCGAGATTATCATCTGGCTGTGTCTCATCTTGCAAGCGGGCAGTAATATAGTCATGAATAGACTGCGCCATCTCTAAAGTGGTTTCGTCAGGCAGTATATCTGTCGGTGTTGGCTCGCTTGGTGAACGTTTTTCTCGTGCCATATGTGACGCTCCGTTTTATAACTATACACATTCGTCGTCTACGACTCATCAGCATGGCTGGTTTCATCCATGGTGTGTAGGTGAGGGTGCTTGCTTGTAATGGTGTCGCGAACGACAAATCCAGAACAAGAGCACTCCTCACAGGAGATTAGCGGTCTCTCCCAACCGAGTGATTTTCACGAGTGCTCACAACGTGAGTGCCGTGCTGTACTGATCACTACTTCAGTAGTTCACTTTGACCCCATAGTAGGTCCTAGTGCGAACAAACTAGTTCATCGGACTGCTTCAGCTGTCGGAGGACTCCGGCTCGGCTGCGCCGACGGTCGCCAGTTCCGGCTTGTGGCCGTTGTCGTTGACCTGGCCGGCCGCAAGCGATGCCATGACCATGGCGCTGATCGCGTCGCCGGTACCGCCCGAGCTGCCAACCTGGATGTTCGGCGTGATCACGACACGGCCCTTGGCGATGGCTTCGATGACTGCGACTGCAGCCGTCTGCGCCTCGCCGATGGCCTCCTTCTGAGCCTGGAAGCCCGCCGCGACCGCGAGACCCTTGGCCTTCTCGGCATCCGCCGTGGCGGTACCGATCGCCTTGATCTTGGCAGCTTCGGCATCGCCGACCGTGGTGGTCACCTCGGCCTTGCCCTTGGCTTCCGCGACGTTGGCTTCTGCCTCACGCGTCTTGATCTCGACCGAGACCTTCGCCTTGGCGAGGTCGCCCTGCATGTCGGCTTCACCGCGCTGCGCTTCGAGCGCGACGCGTGCCTGCTGGGCGTCCTGCTGAGACTTGAAGGTCTCCTTCTCCTGCGCCGCGATCTCGCGTGTCGTCAGAACTTCGACGAGCGATTGCGGGAACACGACGTCCTGGATGTAGACACCGCGGACTTCGACGAGGTAGTCCTCGAGGTAGTCCTTGATGTACGTCATGGCGTCGGCCTGGACGGCGGTACGCGTCTCGATGAACTCCATGGCGGTGAGTTCCTGCAGCTTGTTCCGGAAGTGGTTGCCCACTGCCGACTGCAGGACCTCGTTGACCAGGTTCTCCATCGAGGCGACGCTGCCGATGACGCGAGGCGCGTTGGTGTCGGGCACGTGGATCTGAACCTGCAGATCGATCTTGAAGCTGAAGGCCTCGCGGCTCTTGGCTTCGATCGGGCTGAGGTTCGCGTCCAGGCTGTGTGCCTCGCTCGTTGCGTTCGCCCAGTTGAGCGTCAGGATCGAGGTCGGCACGATCTTCGCCTGGTAGATGCGCGGGTTCAACGGGTACTTGCCCGTGCGCAGCGATTCCTTCCAGATGCCCCGATGTCCCGGCTGGACGATCGAACCATGCTTGTACGTCTCACCCGAGGTGTCGAGCGGCGGCAAGCCCACGTAGGACTTGATGACGCCGACCTCACCTTGGTTGACGACCAGCATCGGCACGATCTCGACCGAGAACAGGAACGGGTTCAGCAGGTAGGTGCCGTAGAGCAGCGGGTCGTGTTGCAACCCGATGCGTCCGCCGGCCTCCAGGAACGCTTCGAAGTCCTGGTAGTTGTTGTGGAGGTTGTTCTTCGTCCCCAACAACAGCTGGATGATCTCTGCGTCGCTGGCTCCCTCGGCTTCCTTGGCCGTGATGTCCTCGAAGCCACCCAGCCGGCATGCCATGTCGCCCGAGGGCAAAGGCGGTCCTTCGTTCGCCGTGACGATGCCGATGTAGTCGACCGAGTCGTCGTTCGGGTTTGGCCGAATGACGGTTGTCGACAACTGATCGGGCGTCAGACGAGAGATCGCTGCCGAGGTGCCCTCGGAAACGACCTTGCCGTAGGTGGCGCCGAGCGTTGCGACGGCGAAGGCGACAGGATGCATCGGGATGGTCGTGCCTGGAGGCAGAACCGGCCGTTGCACACCGCGCTGACCGCCGTTCGCCATGAAGGCTGGCAGATCACTGAAGTCACCGAGTGCCGGCGTGTATTCAGCGGTCTTCGCACCGGGAACGGTCGGGTTGCCGACCTGTGCGATGACCACGCCGATGCCGCCAGGAGGAATCTGCACCCAAGGGTACAGCTCCACCTTGTAGAGCGGCCACAGCTTGAATCGCCAGCCCGGCATCAGAACATCGGGTTGATAACCGGCTTCGCCCTTCTGGGCGATGAGCTGGTTCTCGCCCTTCTTTCCCCATGCCTTGGTGACCAGTCCGATCTTGGACGGGCCGATGTTGTGCAGGGAATTCGTGATGAACTTCCAGAGGAAGAGCAACACCACGAGTCCGCCTGCAGCGAATCCGATGAGTTTGAAAGGTACGTCGTCCACATGTCTCCTTTGATAGTGTGCGTGGGCAATCAAATATACTATAAAACTTCGTTGCATAAATAGCAATGAATGACTATGAAATATTTACAAATCGTCAAAAACGTACATAGCACCATTGTCTGTAGATAGAAGTCGTTAGACTTGCGAGTGGAAGGTAAACCCTCTAGTCTAAGGTTATGCCTAAACCAAAAATACTACTTAAGAAAGTCGCTGCAAAGCTTGGACTAATCGCTGCACAAACAGAAGCTAGAGCGGTTGACGAGGCGCTTGACTATATTGCTGATTATTGGGAGACGCTTAAGCGTGAACATATTGAAGACAGTGGCACAATTATAGGTTTGCCAAATCCGTATATTGTTCCTGCGACGGACAAGAAAGCTCGCTTTTCCTTTGAAGAGCAGTATTACTGGGACAGTTATTTCATAGCTTTAGGGTTAGTGAACACAAAACATCAGAAGATAGCCGAGGGTATGCTCGAGAACCTCCTGCATATATATAAACGATTCGACTTTATACCAAACGCCAGTCGAATGTATCTGATGAGCCGTTCGCAGCCTCCAGTACTCACAAGTTTTATACGGCTCATATATGAAACTGGTAAGAAAGATCACCAATGGCTAAAAGATCATATGGCAGTTGCTGAGGACGAATATAGAAAAGTATGGATGAATGATACGCACCCACTGTGGCATCGCGTTCATAAAGGACTTAGTCGATACTATGACGTAAATGTGTTGCACGATCTTGCAGAGGCTGAATCTGGGTGGGATATGACGCCGCGTTTTGAGAGAAAATGTCTTGACTACTTACCCATAGATCTTAACTCGTTGCTCTATAAGTATGAGATGGATTTTGCGTGGGGCGCACAAATATATGGCACAGCAAAGCAGGTGCATGCATGGCAGAATAGCGCGCGCAAACGAAAGAACGAAGTAGATAAACTCATGTGGCATAAACGTAAGGCCATGTATTTTGATTACAACTACGCTAAGTCGCAGCTTGGGGATGTCTGGTCGCTGGCTGGATACTTCCCGCTATGGTCGGGAATGGCCTCAGCAGAGCAGGCTGAGCGACTGGTACGTAATATTACCAAGTTCGAACAAACTGGAGGGCTTACGACAACGACGCGCCCTCTTATAGATACGAGTATCTTCGGATCGTTAAAGACACAGTGGGCCTATCCAAATGGGTGGTCTCCACTTCATTGGGTGGTTATTGAAGGACTTGAGAACTATGGCTATCATGACGACGCACAAAGAATCGCTCATAAATGGATTCACACCAATTTAGACTGGTATGAGCGACATGGGGAGTTTATTGAAAAATACAATGTCGTTAATCCACGAAAGCATCCTGTAGAAGGTGTTTATCCTAGTCAGAGCGGATTTGGGTGGACGAACGCAGTGTTTGCGCGCCTGGTAGAAAAATATCCGTTCGATCAAGTTAGCGAGCAGTAAAGTAGTCAACCCGTACGACCTGCGACATCGCCACCTGTCCAACTGTGGCTTGCGTATATGGTTGTTCAGACGCCCACTCAGTGCTGGCGCGCAGTGTCGGTAGATCAAGTATTCTCTCCCAACTCGCTACTATATGCGAATTTCTGGTCGTCATGTCCTCGCCAGCAGCGCGAGCCTGGTTATAGTCGGCATAGAATTCATCGTACTCTGTCTCGCTGAGAGGCACTAGCGACGGATTGGAGCCGAGAAGCATGTGCCAGCTGTCGTAATCACTCAGAAGCACCTCGCTCTTTGGTGCACGAAAATGTACCCGAACACCATCTGTCCCACGCTCTAAGTGGTATCTGTTTCTTAAATCTGGTTTTGGTTCAGCCCAGGCCCAGATGGGATAGTTGCCCTCATAATTGACGAGACGTTCGGTCATTTTTTGCATCAACCAACGATAGGCGGGCCTAAAATCAGTATGTGCAATACGCCTTCCATCTGCGCGAAGAACGCCTTTTGTTTCTGCTTGACGCCAAAATTCGAGCGGCTGTATTGTCCAAAGCTGCAGTTCGCTGGTCTCCATGGGTAGGTCACTCATATAAAACTATTGCTAAAGTATAGCAAAAATGATCTTATAGTGATATGGAAATGCTTGTCGATAAACATCTCTATGACTTTGAACTCTGGGAACGAGAGCTCAAAACAATGAATAGCGACGAGTTACGTGAGCGATTCTTTCTTGATGTGCAATCATGGACTACATTTGAAGACAGAGCACAAATGTCGGCAGCGTTTGAACTTGCGGCATTCTTGCACGCAGACGACCAGTACGGCAATGACGAATATACGAGACATACATTTAGAGTAGCGACTCGACTTGAGCATTATTATGGAGTGCGTGATGTTAATGTATTGACCGCAGCACCCCTGCACGACAGTGTTGAGGATCATCCAAAACTCATGGAGTTATTGTTGCCGAGCGATCTGCGTCGAGAAAACACAAATGCATCGGCGCTTCATTTTATTGAGCAGACTTTTAATGCAGATGTTGCATATCTGGTTGCAGGTATGACCAATCCTTGGTTTGGCGATAATCTCTCACTTGAAGAATTTCATGCAGCTTACCAACAATCGGTTTCCGATAAGATTCAGGGAGACCCCCGAAAAGCGGTTATCAAAGTAGCCGATATTGATGACAATGCACTCGGTCTACACCATGCACCCAGCCTTGCGTTTCAGAAGCGACAAGTACCAAAATATGCGCCAATTCTGCCTATTATTAGACAGGAACTCCTGACTGGCATGCTACCGTCTGTTATGTCATCCGCGGCAGTGCCACATCTCCTTGCTAAGATAGACGCTGCTGAAGTGCGTTTTGCGGGAATTCTTTCGCGATGAGCGACGATCCGCTTACGTGTGCAGAGAAAATGGCATATGACTCACAACAGGAGGCGGAGGCTGCATCTACGACTCTTGCCTACCGGCATGGCGAAAAGTTGAAAGTGTATCTTTGCAGAGAGTGCCATCTTTGGCACATGAGTTCCAGAGGGTAGGGCTACCTAGATAGTTTCTTCGTTTGCGGCAGGATGGGTGTAGTCTTCAAGTGCAAATACTTCTGCTGGTTCGGTATTTCGTTGATCGAGTAAATAGTCAATTCCTCGCTTGAAATAGACACCAGTTACACCGTAGCTAAAGGCAAGGGATCCAATAGCGGCAACGTTTGTAGCCGACCTGAGGTTTTCACTGGCTACTGGATAACTTTCTTCCATGGCTTTACTTGTTAAGTAGCCAGCCATCGTAACACCAGTACTGACGAACGCCCACCGTCCAGCCTCAATTGGCTTCACAGCCTCTTTGCCGAATACTTTAGCGCCTATCGTAGTGGTGCCAACCGTCAATGCTTCTCTAGCTATCATTGCTTGCACATAGGATGTTGGTGCAGCCTGTGTTTGAGCGAGACTCCTCGACGTATCTACGGCAAGAATTCGGTCTGCTGTGGCATCAAGAATCTGACCCCAAATAGAAGCACCACCGAGCCATCCTTTCTTAGCCACATAGCCGTCAACTGTGTCGAGAGCAAATGCGCCGACCACCATAGCGCCTCCGCTCCAGTATCTTCCTTCTCGAATACGACGATTTCCATAGAAACCAAGCGCCATACGGCCAGCGGTAATAGCGTTGGCGCCAGTCAGTACTTTTTTAGAAGGATTTTTTTCGGTTCCGAGTGGCACTACTTTGTCACCACTTTCAGTATGTAATCGATAATTTGTAGGTTCTTGCATGCAGTCATTGTACACAATGGCACTGCAAAAACCACAAGCAGTTCATTTGCGTTAACAGGGGTAGTTAGTGTACCGTGTAGTCATATGAATACCCGAACAATACATATTATTACGTTGTTCCCCGACATGGTGTCTGGTGTTCTAAACACGAGCATGATGTTCAAGGCGCAGGACAAACAACTCATTCGGTTTAACATTATTCAGCTCAGGGATTATGGTCTTGGTCCGCGTAAGCAAGTTGATGACACGCCTTATGGCGGTGGTGACGGCATGCTGTTGAAGCCAGAGCCGTTATTTTCAGCTGTTGAAGCCGCCAAGGAGATTTCTCCCAAAGCCGCCGTCTTACTTATGACACCTCGGGGTGAACGATTTGATCAGGCTTGCGCGCAATCAATTTGTGACGAAGGAAGAGATCTTATTTTTATATGTGGTCGATACGAAGGGTATGACGAGAGAATTACGCAAATAGTCGATGAGCAACTGTCGGTGGGCGATTATGTATTAACAGGAGGAGAATTGCCTGCATTGACAATCATCGACGCCGTGGTGCGTTTGATCCCTGGGGTGCTTGGCGGAGAACAAAGTGCACAGATAGAATCTTTTTCTGACGGAGAGACGCTCGAGTTTCCTCAGTACACTCGGCCAGAGTCATTCAGGGGACAACAAGTGCCCGAGGTGCTACTGAGTGGTAATCATGCAGAAATAGAAAAATGGCGCCAAGCGCAGTCCAAAAAATCACCGCCGCGAGTTTGACCCGCGTGGTCTAGTTTTGTATACTAACGCTTAAGTGAGGTTTCTGCCACCTCTGTCAAGCTCACTTACAAAACCCATGAAATCAATTACTAACCTGCCCATAAAGAGCATTCTGACTAGAGAGGTACACGCACTCTCAAAGCGTTTGCGTCCGCTTATTTCGCGCTCAGCGCTTATTATTCATATTGCTTTAATTTCTGGACTTTCAGTATTTGTTTACCAGTCATCACATCATCGTAGATTGAGCTCAGCGCCAATTGTGCCACGTACCGTAGAATCAGAGGCGCCGGCAGTCATTGACGAAGTTGCTTCTGCCGGGATTGCTGCTGTAGTTGCCAAAACGGGCGGGCTTACCGAAAAAGAAAACGTTGCCAACCAAGCAGACTCGCTTACTGCACAGGTCAACTTCGCTACAGTAGACGAGAACTACCTGGCGCGACCCCAGATCGTTGTGACAGATACAAAAACGCGCAAGGACATCATCACTTATAAGACAGTAGGTGGAGACACTGTTGGCTCACTAGCTGCTAAGTTCAACGTTACTTCCGACACTATACGATGGGCCAATGGTCTAACTGGTGATGCACTCGCGCCAGATAAGGAACTACAGATCCCACCAATTAATGGCGTACTTTACACAGTTAAAGCTGGCGATACGCCAGAATCACTCGCTTCCAAGTACAAGGCAAGTAAAGAACAGATTATTTTCTTCAATGACATCGAGCTAACGGGACTAAAGGCTGGCGAGAAAATCATGATCCCTGGCGGCTCTATTGAAGCTGTGGTCGTGCGCACTACTAGAACAAGTACCTCTACATCGAGTTCATCGGGCAGCTATGGCTTCGCATTTGGTACGGAACCGCTTTATGGTGGAAACGGCTACAGTCTTGGCTACTGTACGTGGCACGCCGCTAATAGACGAATACAGATAGGGCGACCGCTCCCAAGAAACCTCGGCAACGCCGTTACGTGGTATGCACTCGCACAGCAAGCTGGTATCGCCGTCGGTAGTCAGCCGCAAGCAGGTGCCGTGTTATGGCACAGGGACCGTAGCGCTGGTGGCGGACTCGGACACGTTGCCTTTGTTGAGAAGGTAAACGAAGACGGCAGCATTCTAGTGTCAGATATGAACTATCCAATTTGGAATCGAATTACAACGCGCACAATACAGCCGAGCGAGTTTGGTCGATACGGTTTCATTTACTAAATTGATAAAATTCACAAAATATGTCAATATATATCTAAATGTTTGTAGATAAAGTCACAGTTTCAGTAAAAGCAGGGAATGGCGGCAACGGAGCCGTCAGTTTTCGTCATGAAAAATATGTTGATAAGGGCGGACCCGATGGTGGTGACGGCGGAAATGGCGGCGATGTCATATTCGTAGCCGAACATAACCAGAGCAGTCTTGCGGCATTTCGCTTTCAACCTAAACTTAACGCAGAATCAGGTGTCAATGGATCAAAGCGCAAAAAGCGCGGCGCCAGCGGTGACGACCTCTTGGTTAAAGTGCCTGTCGGTACAGTTGTCGTTCGAGACGATCGTATAGTTGCAGATCTCACAGAAGAAGGACAGCGAGCAACAGTTGCAGAAGGCGGCCGCGGAGGGTTCGGAAACGCGCACTTTATTAGCTCAACGCGCCAGGCTCCACGAGTTGCCGAGCTTGGAGAAAAAGGTGATGACTACACCTTGATTTTAGAGCTTAAAATGTTAGCTGATGTTGGATTAATTGGACTGCCTAATGCCGGCAAGTCTACTTTTCTATCAGTCGTCAGTAACGCCACACCAGAAATTGCTGACTACCCGTTCACGACACTAAAACCTAATCTTGGCGTAGCCGATTTTGATAGTCATTCACTTTTGATCGCCGATATCCCTGGTCTCATAGAAGGAGCCAGCAAGGGTAAGGGGCTCGGAGTTGAGTTCCTTCGCCACGTGGAGCGTACCCAGGTGCTCTTGCATCTAATTGATGTCACGAGTAATGATGTCGTAGCCGATTATGAAACCATTCGAAAAGAGCTTCGTGAATACGCAGTCGATATGACCAAAAAGCCACAGATCGTCGCCCTTACCAAGACCGACACACTTGACGAAGAACTCGTAGCGATGCAGATGAAAGAACTCAGAGCGGTTTTGCCCGTTCGCACAAAACTTATTGCTATAACCGCTAAGAATAAACAGAGCTTACTTGAAGTTCTCAGGGAAACATACAAGATTGTAGTCAGACAGAGGAAGAAGAAAACTGTCGCCATAGATCCAGATGCCGTACCAATCTACGAGCTACAGAATGATGATGCTTGGCGCGTTACAGTTACGGGAACGACGTACATAGTAAGTGGAAGAAAAATAGAGCGATTTGCCGAGAGAACAGACACTGAGAGTGAATACGGCGTACGTCGACTAAGAGATATCATGCGCAAAATGGGTATTATGCATGAACTGGAGCGCAAAAAAGCCGAACGCGGCACCGTAATTCATATCGGAAACAAATCCATCAAATACTAGACAAATAAGCATAAATGTGTTAAAATTGCACCGAATTACACTTCGGTGTTTTTCGTTATTTGACAGATAGCCAATTGAAGCGCTAGGTGAGGTACGTGTGCTTTTATGACAGAGCACACCTATCTCATCTAGCAAATGGAAACACCCACTTGCAGCAATCAGAGATTGTCGGCATCAAGCCGAGTGAGAGAGAGGAAATCATGACCTCGGTCATCACCCGCAAGTCCACCCACCCCTTCACCAACCTGACCATCAAGACCAAGACGAAGGTCTCGGGCTTCACCGCCGGCACGGAGACGGTCATCAACGAACTGCTCACGCAGCTGTTCGGTGACTTCGTCTCCGCCATCGACCTCGTGGAGCCCAAGCTGCAGAAGCTCATCACCGAGCCGATGCCCGGCCAGTTCACCAAGTCGCGAACCAGCATGGTCAGCGGCGTCAACGGTGTGCGCGTCGAGGTTCAGGTCGACGTCCAGATCGACTCGATCGTCGATGCCGAACGCATCAACGAGATCGTGTCCTTCCTGTTCGAGCCGATCCTCAGCACGTCGATGTCGGCGATCGCACGTGGCGGTCTGTTCACGCGCACGGACCTTCAGCGTCTGCGCAGCGAACACCTTCCGCCGTTCGCGGACATCGTGAGCCAGCTGGCCGGCTTCGTGGCGTCGACGTTCCAGTCGATGGGCAGCAAGCGCACCGACTTCGGTTCGCGTCACAACTTCAGCGCCTTCGACAAGACGTTCATGCAGAACGAGAACCCGGATCGCGACCTCTACTCGCGCCTCGGTGATCTCGCCACGCGAGCACACCGCAAGGGTGCCGGCGCGCATCGTTCCGGAGCCGACACGTCCTTCTCGACCACGTCGGGTTCGATGTCCGGCGAGGACTTCCTCGAGCGACTCGGCGATCTCGATCGCTTCTTCGCTCCCGGCTTCGGTCTCGTCGACGCCATGGAGGAGAGCCCGCTCTTCGAGCGCATCGTCGGTGACGGCTTCGTGCTCGAGATGTTCGAGGTGGTCCCTCCGCCGTTCAAGACCTACGGCGACCTCAAGGATCGCCGACGCGACAGCGCCACGAGCTGATCGTCGGGTGAGTACGGGGCAGCAGCCACGAGAAAGAAGGCTGCGCCCCCACAAGGGTCGTTTCCAATCAATTCTTTCTCCTCTGGCTGTCTGTCCCCCTCACTTCAATGACTACTTTGTCATTCTGACGAGTCCTCTGTAAGGACGAAAAGCGAGGTATACTAAGGTCAGTTGTGATTTTAGATAATCCCAGAGCTTTCAGCCTAGATAAGAACCCCGCTCCTAAGCGAGGAGCTGTTGTGTACGTCATGAGCAGAGACCAGAGGGTCGCCGACAATCACGCCTTGTTGTTGGCGCAAAGCGAGGCGCTTCGCCTTAAATCTCCACTACTAGTTGTTTTTTTCTTGCAAAAGCAGACAGGAAACAGAGCGCAGGAGCACTAGGTGTTTATGCTCAAAGGCTTAGCTGAGATTGGCGTTGAGTTGAAGTCGTATCATATTCCGTTTTTGATCCGAACAGGCAATCCAGTTACCGTACTTCGCTCTCTTGAAAAACTACTTGATGTATCGACAGTGATCATGGACTTCAATCCACTGCGCGGTCCACAGAATCGTTTTAATACATTGCATGAAAAACTAACGAGCACAGTCATTGAAGTAGATACGCACAATATTGTTCCTGCTCGGCTGGTTAGCGATAAACAAGAGTACGGTGCACGAACAATACGTCCAAAAATCCATAAACTATTGCCAGAATTCTTAGCAGAACCCGGCTCACTTAGGGTTCATCCACACACTGCTAAGCTGCCTGATGAGCTACGCGCCGGTGAAAGTTTGCATCTGCCTCGAACAGTGAAGGCTAACGGCACGCATATAGTGCAGACATCTGGGGAGATGGCTGCTCGCGAAGCGCTAGATGTATTTATAAAGGAAAGACTCAAAGGCTATGCATCACGACGCAATGATCCCACACTCGACGGCTTGAGTAAGCTAAGTCCATATTTGCATTTCGGCCAACTTGCAAGTCTTCGGGCTGTGCTTGATGTTGAGATAGCGGCCGCAAATGATCAGACACTTAGAGTTGATGCTGACGCCTTCATAGAAGAGATAGTAGTGCGAAAGGAGTTATCAGATAACTATTGTCTGCATAATAAGAATTATGATTCCTTGCGAGGCGCTCCAGGCTGGGCCCAGAAAACACTTCATGAGCATGCGGGCGATCCAAGAGAGCGCCTGTATTCTCTACCGGAGCTAGAAGGTGCACAGACGCATGACCCAGCATGGAACGCAGCACAGCGGGAGATGCGAGTGACGGGTAAAATGCAAGGGTATATGCGCATGTACTGGGCTAAGAAAGTGCTCGAGTGGAGTCCAGATGCTGCTACGGCAATTAAGCATCTCATGTATCTCAATGATTTCTATTCTATCGATGGCGGTGATCCCAACGGCTATGTCGGTATTCTCTGGTCAGTCGCTGGCTTGCACGATCGACCTTGGTCTACACGAGATGTGTTTGGCTCTGTTCGCTATATGAACTACCAAGGGCTAAAAAGAAAATTTGATATCACTGCATATCAAGAACAATGGGCCGATTCTCTGTCTCTCTAGAAAACTATCGATTGTAAGTTGAATCGCATAAGTCAGTGATGTAGAATAGCTTCTTATGCAAAATCCTAACGTCAAAACGTTCTCTATGCCTCATGTGTCTAAAGAAGAGTTTGTAGCTCAACTATCAATTGCCAGCGAGAGTATTGAGCGCTATTATCTGGCTCCTCGACGAGCTTCTCTGCCTACAGCCGAAGTTTGCATAGGAGGGCTGACAATAATTGTGCGAGAAGTCAGAGCGGACGATCTGGTAATTCAGGGCGACGCGCTTATTGCTGGCGTGCACAAAAACGCATGGGAGGAGCACTTGCTGCAATCCTTTGACACGGCTCGAAGCCCTATCCCACTGGCAACCTTTCGATTGGACGAAAATGCTGAGGTCGCAAGTGTGCGATGCGAAGTTGACATGAGAAAGACAATAATACACTGAAATTGACAAGTGCTCCAGTAGTAGTATCATAATAGTTATATGGAAAATGAACCACAGGCGCACATGACCGCCTCGCAGCAAATACCAAATCCTTTTAGCGGTGAAATGTTTCGTGTAACTATGGAACAAAATCATCTGCACGACGTTGTAGTGCGCTTGAATGAGCATTTTGCTAATAAGTCATACGCAACTGAAACGCAGAGCACTAATATTGATGGTACAAAACAAGATTGGTTAGTGCTGCCGGGTGTAGAAATTACGTTTAGCGATGGTCAGAAAGGCTATCTACAATTTGCACGTATGAATGATCGTGCTACGCGAAAGCTAAAAGATCGCTCTCATGATACCTACATTGTTGTTAATGGTGGCATAAGTAATCCGCTCGCGAAACTAGACGTTAACCCTGATGATAATCCTTCTGTAAAACTCGTCGATCTTAGCGCTTTGAGTAATATCACCATAGACAGCCCAGAACAGATCAGCGTTATCGACACCATGCTTGAGACACTGGATAACACAGAAGCAATGAGAAAACTACATGCTCAGCAGATAGCAGAAAAGGTTATTGCTGAACGAGAAAAGAAACAACAAGAACAGCAAAGGAAGCAAAAGGCGCGTCGCCAAAAGGCACGTCGATTCATAGGTTCTACCGTAGTGACAACCCTAGTTACAGTAACGGGACTCTCAGCGGTAGGTGCTGCAGCGTACGGAATTAGAGCTGGCGTAGTCTGGGCTAATCCAGATCAAGAGCAACTTGGTGAGCTGATGCCTAATGACAGCTTTGTGCCAATTGGCGAGGAATCGCGTTTGTATGAAATTGAAGACGATGACGTCATGCATGAACTCATTCGCACGCTAGATACGGTCAAGAATGAGTCAGTTAATTCGGACGAGAAGCTGCCTAAGGAAGTGGGCTCAGTAGAGCCGCAAGGTCGGGTAGGTTCTGTCCTGTCATTTTATCTACCTGATGAAAAGGGAGAATGTGAAGCACTCCCAATACAGTCTCCTCGCGAGGACGACAGCTCTATTATAGGTGCGCGAGTGCTTACCAGTGCCGGAGCGCCGGGTAATTACTCAGTTAAACTGACCAATGTAAGAACAAAAGTAACTGGCGAGACAGTGGGTGACTACACGACTGATGTAGCTTGGTTACGAGTGTGCAAGACTTCAGATTTCCGCGACTCGACTCGTGTCGGTGATCAGAATGAAGTGTTTGTCCGTTTTGAAGACAAAGATACGCTTCCGGAAAATTTGCGATAGGCCATAGTCGCTAATATTGCAATCATGGTGTATAATAGTTTTATTATATGAACGAACACTCTGCCAAACTCTCTTTTGATGGCCCAATGCCATTCACACACCAAACAGTTGAACAAGTTGGAAACGAAGCCAATTTGCACGAAGTGCGACTGCTGTGTGATGACATGTTCGATGACAGTAATTTTGTGTCTCGAATAGAGCGGGTTGGTCCAGATAGTAAAAAGCACGTCTGGTTGGTGTCGCCTGTCGTTGAAACAACGTTTACTGACGGCGAAGCAATTGAGTTGCGACTGGCTCGATGCATAGATAGGAAAGTTCGACGTGATCCAAACAGTCGATCTGATACCTTTTTGATAATAGGCGAAGCAATTGAATCGCCACTTGCTGAGTTGTCTGTTCAGACGCATATGCGACCATTTGAGAAAGTAATTGACCATAGCAATCTGGAATCCTTTGATGTGAGTGAGGAACAATCTAGTCTGCTCGAGCGAACAGCGCGCGAACTGGCTCGTCTTCGAGTCGAAAGTTTGGACGCAAACAAAGACGCCCAAGCGCAGACCGAAGCTGAGAAGAAAGCAATTAGGAACAGACGAATAGATATCGCCCAGAGGTTCGGACTGGGAGCTGTTGTCGGTGTAGTTGTCGTAGGCTCAATTGTAGGCATGGGTTTTGCCGTTATCAGCGAGGCTGAAAAAGTAGAGACTCCCGTGATTCATCCAGCCGCTCAAAAGGTTACCAAAGCCACAGAGGGAACGTTTACCGGCATTGGGCAATCAGCGCTCGTTCTAGAGCGCGATGAGGAAACATATAGCGCTATCAGTGCAGAGCTTTCTGCCGATTTCAAAGACGCGAACATTACTGAAGAGTGGGAACAGTTTTATGTAGACGCGAAAAGCCAGCTTGGGCTTCCTAGTGAGGTCTCTGTTGCCAGCCTTAATGGAAGATATGACAAAAACGTATATGAGTGGTTAGCGCTACCTACGAAGGATTGTCACTTGGTAATGTTTGAATCTGCTACAACTGGCGAAGATCGTATTGTCGGAGTGGAGACAGTCACCAAAGACAGCGCAAGAGGCGACTACAGTGTTGATGTAGGAAAAAAAGAAATGCGTGTAGATCTTGAAGACGAAGCGGACTACAATGCGCAGATTGTTGCTGCCAATGTCTGCAAAGTCGGAAGCGTGAAAGACAATCCTTCAGAAGACACCTATGACTGGGCGATTATGCGTGCTGTTACAGCCGAGGAGGCTGGTAGATTAGGCTATCCGCTACCACCTGAAACCGAAGGCTGAGAGAAGTCTCTGTTACACTAGAAGGTATAGTGACGTTTTATTTTTATGACTTAGAAACGAGTGGTCGCGACCCGCGTACGCAGCGGATAATGCAGTTCGCGGGACAACGCACAGACGAGAACCTAAATCTCATTGGTGAGCCTTTCGTGACGTGTGTTCGATTGTCAGACGACATTCTGCCAGAACCAGAAGCTGTTCTCTTGACGGGCATTACTCCGCAACAAGCCAACGATGAAGGCATTACTGAACCTGAGTTTTTGCGTCGATTTTACGAAGAAGTTTTGCAGCCTGACACCTGTATCATGGGTTATAACACTATACGTTTTGATGACGAATTTATGCGTTTTACGCTGTGGCGGAACTTTTATGATGCCTATGAGTGGCAATGGAAAGACGGCAGGTTTCGTTGGGATTTGATTGATGTCGTAAGGATGACGAGAGCGCTCCGACCTGATGGGATTGTCTGGCCTGTAGACGATAGCGGAAAACCAATCAATAAACTGACCGATTTAACATCGAGTAATGGGCTTGACCATGAAAATGCCCATGACGCACTGAGTGATGTATTGGCCACGATAGACATGGCAAAGCTGCTCAAGGATAAACAGCCCAAGTTGTTTGATTATATGTTCAGCAAATGCCAGAAGCGTGACGTCGCCGCGCTGATTAATCCAGATAAACCGCAGCCTTTTGTGCATACAAGCGGTATGCTACCACCCGAATTCATCAATACGTCAGTCATGCTACCGCTATTCGCAGATAAAAAACAATCTACCAAAATTGTTACGTATGATCTTCGCTATGATCCTGAGCAATTTGTGGATTTAAGTGTAGAAGAGCTACGTGCGAGACTGTTTACGCGTCGTGATGAGCTTGGAGATGTCCAACGTCTACCGCTCAAGGCAGTACATACCAACAAATCACCGGCAATTGCGCCACTTGGAGTACTCGATGAAGCGACGCAACAACGCATCGGAATTAGTATTGAGACGATTGAGCTACATAGGAATAAGCTACTGCGACTGAAAGATCTCATGGCGAAACTGTATGATGCATGGCACGCTGATCAGCGAGAGTTTGACGACAATCCTGACGTAGATGCTTCATTGTACGGCGGCTCTTTCCTAGGAGATGCGGACAAGTCTACTGCTTTAGAAATCCGCAACGCCGATCAGAAGACACTCGGCAATTACAATCCGAGTTTTCAGGATAGCCGACTATCAGAGTTACTTTTTAGATACAAGGCACGAAACTTCCCATCAGTATTATCTGAAGAGGAACATATACGATGGGAAAACTACCGTAGAGAAAAACTTCTCATTAAAGGTGAGCTGCAACGTTACGGTGAAACTCTGCAGAAATTGATCCGTGAACAGTCCGGAAAAAGAGAAGCTGCGCTTATCGAGGATCTGAAACTTTACGCTGAGAGTATCGTTCCAACAGATGAAAACTGATTGATTAAATTGCAATAAACTGACATAATATGCGCCTACTGCACATGTGTGGTGGAACGTTTACAATTCATCCAACCATGACACCCTGGAGGTGCGCCCATGCGGCGATTCATAGCAATAATGTTCATGGCTTCGGTCATGTTCATTCCGATTGGACACGCTGGTGCCAGCATGCTCCAAACCGTACCTGACTGCGACGCAGTCGTGCTCTCGTACGGAGACAGTCCGTTTGACGCCGCCGATCAGTCGTTTCAAGCGGCAGTAGAGCGTCTGCGATCAAACGACATCGACCTGCATGTCTGGGTCGTGCCAACCATCAAGCAAGCTGACGATCTGGCGTGGAAGAACGCCATGGTGTCACAGTGTCCGAACTGGCGCGAAGGCGACGATCTCGCTGCACGTACGTTCGTGATGCTGGTGACCTTCGAGGGTCCTCGTGGCGAGCGTCCGATCGGAGCTCGGTGGGGCTACGATCTTAGGTCGCAGCTCAGCGATTCAGACTGGTATGCGACACGAGACAACTACCTGATTCCGAACTTGCGCGAAGGAGACTTCACGCGAGCGGTGACGGAGAGTCTTGATCGTTTCAGCGACATCATCGAAGGTGTCGACGATTCGTTCGTGCCAGCACAAGACACCGACAGCATCGCCAACGAAGCAGGCGGTGTCGACTCGGGTGGAGTTTCTGTCCCGTGGGCTCGAATTCTGTCGTGGCTCGGCGCAGGTCTGACGCTCATCGCGGCCGTGGCGGCATCAGTTCTCGGCATCCGTCGATACCTCGCCATCAAGGCAGTTCGTGCTGAAGCGGCGCGTGACTTCGAAGAGGCTCGGACGAGCTACTTCGATGCCGCGACGTTGCAGGATCAGTTGCATCAGCGCGCTGTGGTGCGACTCGGCAAGCTCGAAGCCAGCGAGGCGGCAAGCCTTGTTGACATTGAGCGAGCCGCATTGGCTCAGATGAGCGAGGTCACGCCCAGAATCGACGAGTTCGATAGTCGGATCAAGCAGCGTCGCTCCGGCGATGACTGGTCGACGTTCGGAGACGAAGTCGAGCGGTTTCGGGCTGACGTAGCCGGCACCAAAAGTGCGTTCGGTGACCTGCAAATTCGGCTCGACGAGCTGGACAAGTGGGAAGCTGAACTGCCGGCGATGCTCGATGATCTCGATGCGCAAGTGCCAAAAGTCGTTGCAGCAATCAAGCGGCAAAGCGATGCGGGTTTCCGTGTCGATTATCCGCAGCGTGTGCTGGATGACGGTCGTGCCATACTTCAGCAGGCGCGTGAGAAATTGAGCTCGAACGCCTTTGGCGCAGCCTGCCAGTCGGTGATGGAGTGCAGACTCGTTCTCCAAAAGGCGACTGAAGAGGCTGACGGGCTTCCGAAGCGATACGCCGATCTGCAGACTTGGATCGACGATCTGCAGGACGAACTCAAGCTCAACGTCGCTGCCCAGCAAACGGTCTCGCAAACACTGCACAGGCTTGTCGAGGAGTACAACCTGGACTCGCTCACCAGTGTGAGGGGGAACGATGTCACGGCGTCCGACAACAACGCCCAGTCTGCCAAGCTTCTCGATCTGGCAACTCGCCTGAGCGACATGAAGCAGCAGGATTGGGATGGTGCTGAAGGTGCGTGCCGGCAGGCCGAGACGTTGATCGACTCGACCAAGTCCATGCTCGAGGCGACGACTGCGCTGGATGTCAAGTTGCGTAATGCGCATACGCAAGCTCCCGGAACTCTCCGTGAGCTGACGCAGAACGCACAAGCTGCGCAGAGCTACGTCGACCAGCATCGTGGCGATATCGACACGAGCGTTGACCGATCCCTTCGAGAAGTCGAAGGTCGGATTTCGCAACTGGAGACGGAGCTCAGCAGGGAGAAGCCGGAGTACTTGTCCGTCTTGGACGAGCTCGCCAGCATCAGCCAGGCGATCGAGTCGGCTCAGCAAAGCGCAGAACGCCAACACCAGAACATGGTGCAAGCGGCGTCAGTTGCTAAGTCGGCAATCGATGAGGCAGCTAGCTACATCTCTCGGAACTCAGGCATCGTGGAGAGCTCGGCTCGTAGCCAGCTTGATACCGCCCGAACCGAGTACAGCAACGGGCAGAACGCTCGTGGTCCAGAAGAGAAGCTGGCATATTTCCAGCGAGCTGCCAACGACGCCCAGTCGGCGGAATCGTCAGCTCGTTCAGACGTTGCCGCCGAAGAGGCACGGCTTCGTCGCATCGAAGAAGAGCGACGTCGTCGCGAGGACGAAGAGCGTCGTCGCCGGCAGCGCGAAGAAGACGATCGGCGTAGCTCCTCCATCAGCTCAAGCTCAAGCAGCTTCTCGAGTTTCGACTCGGGTGGCAGTAGCGGAGGAGACTCCGGTGGCGGGGGTGGCAGCTGGTAGTCGGTTACCGCAAAGTGGTTGGATGAAGTAGGGCTTGGTGTCCAGAGTCGTGTGTGGTGGAGAAATCCATTGCTTTATACACCCACTCTGGACACCAACCCTACACATCGAATCTAGGAATAGACATGAGGTCCTACTGATGAGTCGCAATAACGACGAAATTCGATTCTATACTTGGTAGCTACCGAGCAGCTGTATATCCCAGCCGATAGCCTTAATTTTCTCTATTGCTTGCATACCTTCAGGAGATTTGGCCGAAACATCAAAATCAATATAAAACGCATACGCTCTTTCACTGCCAGGCAGAGGGTGGGAATCAAGTTTGCTCAAATTTATCCCGAGTTCCTTAAATACTCGAAGAGCTTCAAACAATGTTCCAGGGCGGTCACCAGCAGGTTCGGTCATGATAATACTGCTACGATTTGCTGCATCTGTCTCTATTGGTGTGTTGCTCAATACTATAAAGCGTGTGTAGTTTTCTGGGTCGTCATTTATTGGGCTCGCAATGATCGTTCCATCGTATTCTTCAGCAGCTTCTTTACCGGCAATCGCGAGTAGATGTGGGTTGTTCTCATTTACAACTCGACGCACAGCTTCTGCTGTGTCTGAAGTCTCCGTTCGCTTTGCGAGTGGTAAGTGCTCATTGAGCCAACCATCGCATTGTTCTAGAGCTGGGATCTGTGATAGAACTTCGGTTGAGTTGGCGTTAAGTTTGCCAAGATCGCCGGGAGCGCTACCAATAAGGTTCATGACGATATGTAGTCTGACTTCACCACATATCCATAGTTTTTCTTCAGCAAGCAATCTGTACACAGGATTAATGGATCCATGCAAGGAGTTTTCAATAGCTACAATGCCTCGCTCAACAACGCCTTCACGTACCGCACCAAAGACATCTCTAAAAGTACGACACTCGAGTAATGTTATCTCCTCTCCAAGTAGCGTGCGAGCAGCTTGGTGATGAAACGAGCCTTTGATTCCTTGTATTGCGACTTTCATAACAGGTACCAAGTATAGCAATAGTCTCGCTGAGACGTAAACGATATGCTACGCTTTATTCATAACGAGTTAGGAGCAGCCTAGTGGGGAGAAGAAACAGTAACGTACGTGCTAGAGGAAACTTACGCTCCGAAAGCAAACCTGTTCATCCCGCTCTTGGCGCTCTTCACCCCGTCATATATTCTGAAGAACTCGACTTTTTCTATTCCGACGTTGACACGGCTCTAACTAATGTCGTCGAGCCGCTCATAAAGGCTAATGATCACGGCAGAGTTCATTCACGGCCCGGCTTTAAACTATTCGATGATGTTAGCAAAGCGGGT
>CAZNVG010000016.1:0-23540 GCA_964576475.1 uncultured Candidatus Saccharibacteria bacterium
CGGATTTTGATTATAAAAAAACATATCCGTGCCAGGATTGGGCAAAAAAATATTCCAATAGATTCTAAAGCGCTTGCGCTTTAGATAGGGGAGTTATATCATCTAGGTAAAGCTAGAGAACAAAAAATGGACCCACAAACACACAATCTAACATCACATAGCCACGCATCTGCCGGCGCACATGCTGCAGTTGGTCATGTAGCCACTGGGCAAACTTCTGCAAGCACGACAGCACAGCTACCGACGATGCCGACAGCCGCTCAACAGTCGCAGCAATCCTATCCTACACAGCCGGTAGCTTATCAGCAGCAGCCCTACGGAGACTATTACCAGAATGGGCGCCGACCAGGCATTACCCTAGGGGTTCTAAGTTTACTATTTGCGGTTCTTCTGCCACCGATCGGTTTCGTCCTAGGAATCGTGAGTATGGTTAAAGGATTTGGCAGGAAAAATGCTGGTCTTGGAGCGATGGGGCTCGTCGCGCTACCAGTGAGCGCGGTTGTGACTATCGTTGGGCTTCTTCTAATCGGCGCAGCCCTAACGAGCTCTCTTGATCTTGGGGCGGCCACAAAAATAACTGAATCTGATTCGGTTTCGGGAAGTACTATAGCGACGCAAATGCCGACAAAAATCATAAAAACATCGTCATCGAGCAATAAAAACCTTGATGCGATCAGTACCTATGAGGCAGTAAGTACGAGTGATTTAGTCCAAGCAAAATCTACTTTTATCATCTCTCCGAGTCCCAGAATTTCTCAGCTTCTGAGCTCAAAAAGTGAATCTGAAGTGAAGTCAATAATTCAAAACGAACTTTCGGCGATTCGCTCAGGCTCAACAGTAGGATCTGCTGATTCCCAGGTAGACATGAAGGAGCTTATACGGAACTATCTGAGTAGTAGCATAAAGGATGTGACTTTTAGTCCACTTTCAAATACGGCAAGTTTGATGGGGTATGGCCACAGTTTTGATGCAACCACAGAGGAAGGTATTCAGTTGAAGGGGGTGTATTTCGTGCATTACGACATTACCCACAAATCAACGCAAACAACACTCGTAGCAGCCAGTGACTATGTTTGGTCACATAATCAAGAAGTCCTAGAAGCTATAGCTACAAAGGCAGAATATAGTGAGTAGCTCGTCATGAATAATTATGACCCCATACGTATTGCCCGCAAGTCGAGCGATCTAACTGTTCTTATAATCACTATAATTATTGCACTGTTGTTTTTTGTTTTTCTAGCAGATCAACGCATCCAGTTGTTCTACATAGGTATGGTGCTCATGTTAGTGATCCTGTTCTATATTCGGCTCTATCAAATTAGTTTTTTAGCTGGAGCGTTAAGAGTTCAAAACAGCAGGCATGCTTATATGGCAAAAATGGTTGCCGAGATTAGTGTCAATCTGAAAATGCCCTATGTTGACGTTTTTATCACACAAGACCCATATTTAAACGCCTTCGCTCTTGGCTATACGCACCCATTTACTATCGTGCTGCATTCTGCAACGGTAGACGGACTTACTGAGGCCGAGGTGCGAGCTGTGCTTGTTCATGAAATGGGTCATATCAAATACAAACACACCATGATATCTGCTTATCTAACACCGTTTACGCAGCTCATACCGTTTATAGGGCCTTTCTCTAGCTGGCTATTCGGTTTTTGGTCACGACGAAGCGAATTAACCGCCGATAGACTTGCGTTGGCGTACACGCGAGATCCACACACCGTGGCCATGGCGCTCATTAAAGTTCATGTCGGTGCAAACTATGCGCAGTATATGGAAGAGCAGGGGGTCCTATATCAAGAGCATATTAGCCACGGTACTATGCGCAAGCTTGCTCAGTCACTTCAAGGGCATCCTTTTTTGGTCACGAGAATTCAAGAAATATTAAAGTATTCTCAAATTTTTGGTATCAACAATCCACAATTACCACCACAACATCCGCAGACAACGCAGCAACAGGTAAATTCAGCAGCCCTAAACTAGACCTCCTGCTATAATGACAGCCATGCATGAACAGGCTGAAAAACAGATAAGTACTTTGCTCGAACAAGTGACTGATGCGTACGAGCGGCTTCAGATTGATGAAAAAAGCAACGAGCTTGCATTATTGCGAGCAAATTCTGAACAGTCCGATTTCTGGAACGACAATCAGTCTGCACAAGAGACTATGAAGAAACTTGCAAAACTTGAGGCAGCTACAGATCCTTGGATAAACCTCAAAAAGGACAGTACTGATCTTCGAGACCTGATAGCTCTCCGTGATGACTCAATGGCTGAAGAGCTAGGGGTTCAACTGAGTGCGCTCACTGCTCGTTTTGAAGAGCTTAAGCGACAACTACGTTTTAATGGCAAGTATGACGATCATGATGTCATTCTCAGTATTCATGCAGGTGCGGGGGGTACAGATGCTCAAGACTGGGCTGGCATGCTACTTCGTATGTATATACGGTGGGCTGAGTTGCACGATATGAAAACAGAGACAATCGAGCAATCCGCAGGAGATGAAGCTGGCATAAAGAGTGTCACGCTTTCAATCACAGGACTCAATTCTTACGGGCAACTCAAAAGCGAGCACGGCGTACATCGACTTGTTCGATTGAGTCCGTTTAACGCCGACAGTCTACGACAAACGTCTTTTGCGAAAGTGGAGGTAATGCCACAGATAGACCAGCCGGATGAAATTGCGATTGACGAGAAGGAGCTGAAGGTAGATGTGTATAGAGCTGGCGGCCACGGTGGGCAATCTGTGAATACGACCGATTCTGCAGTACGGATTACGCACATACCAACTGGAATCGTAGTAAGCATACAAAACGAGCGCTCGCAACTACAGAACAAGGAAACAGCCATGAAGGTACTTAGGTCGCGATTGGCTCAACTCGCCATCGAACAGCATCAGGACCGTGTATCTGAGCTGAAAGGTCCGAACCAGTCAGCTGAATGGGGTAATCAAATACGATCGTATGTCCTGCACCCGTATAAGCAAGTGAAGGACCTACGCACTCGTTATGAGACTAGTAATCCAGAAGCGGTGCTGGATGGTGATCTGGATGCCTTCATTAACGCTTACCTAGAACAGAACTTAGAATCGTAGCCCTAAAACTTCCCATCGTCAGATCGAGCGCTTATGGTAAACTAGATTAGCGTATGATTCTACTTGATCGAGTAACAAAAGTTTATGGAGATAAAACGACGGCACTTAACCGGATGAGTCTTCATGTTGAACCCAAAGAGTTTGTCGTGGTGGTTGGTGTGAGCGGTGCTGGTAAGAGCACGCTTATGAAGATTCTAACACGAGAAGAAAAACCTACGAGCGGCAAGATTGTCATCGGAGGTATTGATTATGATCGCTTGAAAGATCGAGATATCCCACTACTACGTCGAAAAATAGGTGTTGTGTTTCAGGATTTCAAACTCCTTGAGAACAAAACCGTCTTCGAGAATGTCGCGTTCGCTCTGGAGATAGTAGGTATGAGCAATCGTGAAATTCGGCGCACTGTACCGAAAGTGCTTAATATCGTAGGTTTGACTGGCAAAGAGAAGAACTATCCAAGAGAACTATCAGGCGGCGAAAGGCAGCGAGTTGCGATTGCTCGTGCAATTGTACGTCAGCCGAAGATATTGATTGCCGATGAGCCAACCGGAAATCTTGACCCAAAGCACGCGTGGGATGTCATCAATGTGCTTCTAAAGATTAATAAATACGGAACCACAGTATTGCTTACGACGCATAATCAAGAGATCGTAAATACGCTGAAGCGGCGAGTCATTACGGTGCGTGGTGGTCAGGTTGTAAGTGATCAGGCCGAAGGGGAGTACACGCTGACATGAGCATCAAGCGAAGCTTCATTACGCTTGGGCGAATCTGTAAAACAGGCTTTAAGAATTTCGGCCGAAATGCCTGGCTGTCGGTTGCGGCCACGGCAATAATGTATGTCGCCCTTGTGGTGATGCTGGCCGGAGTTGCCCTCAACTTGATTATGCGAGATACGATTGTAGAGTACGAAAAACAATTCACTGTGGCTGTGTATATAAAAGACTCAGCACCAAAAGAGAGAATCGATGAGCTTGAGAGTACTCTCGAAGGGCAAGATTTTATCAGGGAAGTATCATTTATAAGCAAAGACGAAGCATTAAAGCGCTTCCAGGAAAGATACGCCAGTAACCCGGAAATTCTTGAAGGATTTAATGTGGCGGGAGGCAACTCACTGCCAGCGTCATTTGATGTAGTATTGAGCAATCTGGAGAGAAGTGAAGAGGTTGAGTCTGTAGTTCTGGGGCAGGGCTTTGATAAGGACGTAGTATCTACGGTCAGCGTGGGTAAAACAAGCAAGAACAGCAATGATGCAAAACGTACTGTTCAGGTAGTGGCGAACGCTAAGCGTCTGATCGCTCGAGCGAGTGTAGGGGCATCGTTGTTATTCGCAGGCATATCGATGCTGATAATATTCAACACTATCCGCATGGCTATTTTCACAAGGTCAGAAGAGATAAAGATAATGAAGTTAATTGGTGCCACTCCAGGCTATATTCGTGGCCCATTCTTGTTCGAGGCGGCTTTATACGGCGTCGTAGCTGGTACTTTTTCGTACGCTACCGTGACAGCTGTTCTAGTAGCGTTAGGTAAATCGACAACTTTTCTTAGTCAAATTGCAGTATCAAATACCATCGACTTATATAAAAGTAATTGGATTTTGGTATATTTTGCTACAATTGCGATCGGTGCATTAATAGGTCTGCTGTCGAGCCTTCTGGCTATCTCCAAGCACTTAAAATTAAAGCGCTGGTAGTAATGAAGAGAGTTGTCAGTATTTTGACTGGGGTGAACACTTGACAAAAGAGGAGCATAAGCATTAATATAATCACAGCTATGTCCACCACGACTAAAGCACAAATACTTCGTATTCCACGAGTTGCATTAGCAACTCTGTTTGCGTTTGCATTGATAATGAATACGCATCAGCCGGTAGCTACTGCGGTCAGTACGTCGGATTTATCTACACGAAGTGCCGAGCTGCAGAAGCAAATTGATGAGGGCAACAAGAAAGTTAAAGAGCTTGGTGCACAGGCCGACACACTGCAGAACAAACTTGACCAATTAAACAGAGATATAGGTCAGATAACTGCTGAGATTCAACTCACTGATCTCAAAATAACTGACCTGTCGAATAAATTAGATGAGGCGACCAAAGAGCTTGAGCGCCAAAAAGCATTGTTGCGAGCCAGCATGCAGGAACTCTATGTAACGGGCGATGTTAGTACGATCGAGATGTTGGCAAATAGTGGTAATTTCTCAGACTTTATTAATGAGCAAAAATATCTTGAGCAACTAAAGACTGGCATACAGGATTCTACGAAGCGTGTCATTGAACTAAAGGGTAAAATTGAGGATCAGAAAAAAGAACAAGAGCAGCTACGTGAGCGGCAAATTGCTCAAAAGAGTCAATTGAGCTCTGCGCAAAACGAACAAGCTACCTTACTTGAACAAACCAAGGGCGACGAAGCACGATATCAGGCACAAGTCTCTGAGCTTAAGAAGGCTCAGCAAGCCATAAATGCTGAGTTGGCCTCAAGATTAAGGGCAACACAACTTACAGCTGGAACGCCATGTGGGGGAGGCTACCCAGCGGTATGGTGTAATGCTGCGCAGGATAGTTTAGTAGATGACTGGGGAATGTATAACCGCGAATGTGTTTCGTATACAGCCTTTAAGGTATATCAGAGTGGTCGAAACATGCCGTACTGGGGCGGTAGAGGTAATGCAAATCAGTGGCCGGCAAACGCACGAGCAGCAGGTATCCCAGTTGATGGAAATCCGAAAGTTGGCGATGTCGCTATTTCGATGGCGGGATACTATGGTCACGCGATGTATGTAGAGGCGGTAAACGGAGATGGCAGCATCTTCATATCGCAATATAACTATGCTGTAGATGGCACGTATAGCACTATGACACTCCATTCGACTGCTGGATTGCAGTTTATCCACTTCTAAAGAATCTTTTGGGCTAGCGAGCGATACGACGTTTATGCTAGAATCGTTCGGTATATAAGAGAGGAAGAGGACAACGTTGAAACGATCCGCTAGGTTTTCAAATGTATTGATAATTGCAGGTGTATTAGCGGCCTTCGTCCTCGGAACCCAAGCTCATAAAATAAACATTACTTTTGGTGGTGTCTCTACGAGTGGCGCAAATCAGTCACTTTCCAAGAATCTTGATGATCAAAGTATTCAGGAAGTATATGATGTACTTCGCGAGAAATTCGACGGAAAACTAGACACAACGAAGCTGATAGACGGGATGAAAAAAGGCTTGGTTGACTCGTCAGGCGATCCTTATACGAGCTACATGAGTCCGACGGAGGCCAAACTATTTAATTCTCAAATAGAGGGCAGTTTTGAGGGTATAGGGGCGGAACTGGGCAAAGAAGGTGATCGACCTATAGTAATAACACCCATAGAAGGCTATCCTGCTCAGAAAGCAGGTATTAAGCCCAAGGATACGATAATCGAGATAGACTCACAGGATACGGCAGGTATGGCCATAGATGAGGCTGTGCTCAAGATTCGCGGCGAGAAGGGTACAAAAGTCACACTTAAGCTACTACGATCAGGTGAACTAGTGACTGTGGAGATAACGAGAGAAGAGATTAAAATCCCAAGTGTTAGTTTTGAAGTGATAGAGAATGGCACGATAGGATATCTACGACTTAATCAGTTTGGTAGTGACACCAATGCATTAGCAGACCAAGCGGCACGTGAGTTCAAGACGAAGGGCGTGAAGGCAGTCATCCTAGACTTACGCAATAATCCTGGCGGTCTATTGGATAGCTCAACCCATATTGCTGGGCTATGGATAGAGAATAAAACTGTGGTAAAGGAAAAGCGTGACGGCAAAGTTATTGATGAGCTGTCCTCTACAGGGACTCCATTGTTGGCCGGCTTACCAACTGTTATTTTGGCGAACGAAGGAAGTGCCAGTGCAAGTGAAATAGTTACCGGGGCGCTACAAGACTATGGGTTGGCTACTTTTGTAGGGGTTAAAACATATGGCAAAGGAAGTGTTCAGGAGCTCACGAATCTCGAGAATGGTGGTGTTGTTAAGGTCACTATCGCTCGCTGGTACACACCTAATGACAAAAACATCGACAAAGAAGGTATCAAGCCAGATGTTGAAGTGAAGCCAGGTAATGACCCTGCAGTTGACAGCCAGCGACAGAAGGCGATTGAGATTTTAAAAGGTAAAACAGGGAACTAATAAGGAGCGTTATATGTCAAAACAAGCCACCAAATACATATTTGTAACAGGTGGTGTTCTCTCCGGGTTGGGCAAGGGTATCACCGCGGCAAGTATTGGAAATATATTAAAGAGTCGTGGACTAAAGGTTAATATTCAAAAATGCGACCCTTATTTGAATGTTGACGCTGGAACATTAAACCCTGCAGAGCACGGTGAGTGTTTTGTCACAAAAGACGGCGCTGAAACTGATCTAGATCTCGGTCACTATGAGCGCTTTATGGATATTGAGCTGACACGTAACAGCTCATTAATGAGTGGACGTATGCTTCTTGGGCTTATTAAGGATGAACGGGCTGGAAAGTTCTTGGGCAAGACCGTACAGGTGATCCCACATTTTACTGATGCAATCAAAGAAAACATCATGAATACTGGCCGAGGTTTTGATGTTCATATTGTTGAGATCGGGGGAACAGTTGGCGATTATGAAAGCCCGGCATTTATCGAGGCGATTAGAGAATTAGGTGTGCGTGTAGGGAGGGAAAATTCACTATATGTGCATCTGGTGTATGTACCATATCTGGGGACGAGTAAAGAGTTCAAAACCAAACCGGCTCAAAACGCCGTCCGTGATCTACGATCAGTAGGTATTCAACCTGATATTTTAGCCGTGCGTACCGAGGCGCCAGCTCCAGAGACTATAATTCCTAAACTCTCAGCATACACCGGGGTGGAGCCAGCTGGTATAGCACTGCTTCCTAATGCGGCAACTGTCTACGAAATCCCTCTCACGCTAGAGGATGCAGGCATCGGTGAGTATATCGTGGCAAGATTGGGAATAAAAGCGAAAAAGCCAAACAACAAAGTTTGGAAACAAATGGTGATGAGAGCAAGCGAGGATCACGGCAAAATTATCAAAGTTGGGATTGTTGCCAAATACCTCGACAACAACGATACATATATGTCGGTGGTTGAGGCGTTGAAGTCGGCTGCCTGGAAGCATAAGTCGCACGTAGAGCTGAACTGGGTAGACGCCGAAGGACTTGAGGAAATGTCAGAAGCCGAAGTGCGCAAAGAGATGGGCAAGTATGACGGCATCGTAGTACCTGGAGGATTTGGTGTGAGGGGCTTTGAAGGTAAGGTAAGTGCTGCTCAGAGTGCGATCAAGACAAAACAGCCGTATCTCGGTCTCTGCCTAGGGCTGCATGCGGCAGTAGTCGGACTGGCTAGAAAGTGCGGTATGGAAGAAGCCAACTCCACTGAATTTGATGCAAACAGCCCAAACCCAGTCATTAGTTTAATGGATGAGCAGCAGGGTAAAGAAAATACTGGCGGTACAATGCGGCTTGGTGACTACGATTGTGTTTTGACGCACAAAACGATTGCAGAGCGACTATATAAGTCAAAGACGATCGTTGAGAGGCACAGGCACCGCTATGAGTTCAATAATGACTATCGAGCAGTATTGCAGGAGAGTGGGTTAATCATATCTGGACTATCTCCTGATGGACTGCTTGTTGAAATGATTGAGATGGCAGATCATCCGTTCTTTGTGGCGACGCAAGCGCACCCGGAGTTTAAATCTCGACCCAATCGTCCTCATCCACTTTTTGACGGATTTGTAGAAGCCGTATTGCATGGAAAAGCATAAGCAGGCATAATAGTGACATTATGACTAAAGACGAAAAACCAACCGCAACAAATCAGAAGAAAATTCTCCTAGTGGAGGATGACGATGGTCTCGCGAGCGTATATCGTATGCGTCTCGAGAGCGAAGGATTCGATGTCAATCGAGTAGCAAACGGAGAAAATGCGCTCTCAACAGCAGTAGAATATAAACCTGATCTCATATTACTTGATGTGATGATGCCTAAAATAAGCGGTTTTGAAGTGCTTGATATCCTGCGTAACACAGCAGAGACTAAAAGCATTAAAATCATTATGCTTACAGCTCTGTCACAGGACAAAGATAAGGAAAAAGCGCAACAACTTGGTGCCGATGACTTCTTAGTGAAGAGTCAGGTTGTGATTGCTGACGTTATCGAGCGCGTCAAACACCATCTCGCAGCAGCTTAAATACATCTGTTACATAATTGACACTAGCACAATATTGTGCTAGTGTTTATATATTAAACAAAAACACACATGACACTTGAAACTGCACCAAACCCATTCCAGCACGAAGCTGACTCTCGAAGACAAGAGATCAGCGCATATTTGCAATCGAATTTTGTCGAGCAACAAGGAGCGCTAAGTGTTTATCACACGAGAGGTGAGTCATTGGACCCGCGCTTCAGTGCTGTAAGCGAAGATGGTGCCGCCAGCCAGCTTATGGGGTTCATTGAAGTGGGTAGTAAGTTTTATAGTGTGACAGAGACAGCAGCTTTTGTTGACGGCAAAAATACGTCGTTCTTATCACTGAACGCCGTACCGCGCTATAAAGAGGGTCACAATGAAGCACAGGTGGTTTTCGAGCGTGGTCAGCTTGATCATGAAGTAGAGGACTCGTTTCTTGGTAGAGTAAGGTTTGTCGACAACCCAAATGGGAATAGAGGTATTGAGTTACGCGATGTACCGCATGCTCGATTCTTCGCGGCTCATGAGAAGCAGGCACCACAAAAGCAAGATGAACGTAAGCTAAGTTTCGGTGCATTAAAACGCACACTGCAACGATTACCGGTTGAACAAGAAGTGTTAACTCCCAACGTTTGGGTACCCCGTGCACGAGACATTAAGGGGTCTCTGGAGGAGCAGGAAGACTATGCTCGCACGAAGCAAGAAACAGCAGAAGGTATAGCACGACAACAGCAGATTGAGGCACAGCGTTCACAAGCTGAGACAGAAAGCACAAAGGCTATACTAGAGGAAGAGGGTGTCGCGAGTAATCCTGAGATGACGGCGCAGCTTGATGCAAGGATTCGTCCATACCGCGAGCGTATTAACTGGTTGAATAGTCGTGAACATGAATTGATGAAGAAGGATGTTCGTTCGATGGAAGAACACCAAGAAATTCACGATGTACAGCAAGAGCGAGCCAGGCTAATACCTGAGGCGATGCAGCTCGCCGATGCAATTGTGGATCCGTTTGTTCGTGAGCGAGTCGCTAAGCTTTCAAAGATTCGCGGAATCCCATTTGAAAAAATGGATATTGATTGGAGTAAATTACGGGTTGCTGAATTGCGGGGAACCGGTGCCAGAATGGCGTATCTAGGACAGCTAGATACGCCAAGTAGGCTAACTTCTTGGGGAGGCTCCTCTGCCGGCAAGAGTAGTCCGGTAAAAGGTTCCCGAGTAAGTACAAGCACAGGAAGGGTGATTGAGCTTGCTAAAAGCATGCTTGTCGAGCAGTGGGTTCCAGGGACTCCCTACCATAAGCAAGACGAGAGGAACATGTACGAGCAAAAGTATCATACAATTGATGCTCGAGATCGAACGGGTCGAACGGTCAAAATACCGGTGTATGAAACGGGACTCGGAAATCACAGACCAGCCGCTGAAATGGCACTGTATGGTCCTTTTGCAACAATAAATCTATACAACGAAACCAATACTTCTGTAGGTTCGCGCTGGAGTGTAAGCTAAAGAAGTATTTAGCTTACATGAGGAAGGTAGTAAAAAAACCGACACTTAAGCGTGTCGGTTTTTGTCATCGATAGAAATAAAATCTATTGAACGCTGACTTCTGTGCGACGAACTGTCTTACCGGTGAAACGGCGGATTTTTGTTTGTCGGAAAGTGACGATTCCGTCTTTCATTGCATAGATCGTGAAGTCTCTACCATATGCAGTTCCTGGGCCAGCAAGTTTGTTGCGACCGACCTGACGAACTATGATGCCTCCGGTGCGGACTTTTTCGCCACCAAATAACTTAACACCAAGACGTTGTCCTGGGCTATCGTGTACGTTTTTAGCTGAGCCACCGGCTTTGACATGTGACATTAAACTTAGTCCTTCTTTCTTATCAGTACTACTAGCTCGCGGCCGACAAATTGACTATCGCGGTAATAAATCAGATCCCGGCTATCCGCATGAGCAAAACTCAGACGAGTATACCCCAGATTCTCGAGGTCGTCAAGCAGGGGAAGGTGTACGAAATTCCGGCCAGTCTTCCAGGCTGGTATCGCAAGACAGAGCCTGAAGCCAGGTTTTGTTTGCGAAGCAATGTTCTCAAGTGTTTTGCGATGTAGTTTTTCTGCTTGTTCGATGAGCTCACGGAGGAGGCCAGGAGGAGGAGTGGAGTGTAGTGGTTTGCCAAGATATGTTTCGGCGGCTATGGTGTTGATTTTTAGGTCAGACCAATTAGCAGTCGTGGCGTCGGCTTTATAGATTTTTGTGGACAGAGCCTTGGTGGACTTTTCGATCAGCTGCTTAATGTTCTGGTTCGCATAGTCGACCATGCGCTGGTCAAGATCTGTGCCAAAAGCATGATGCCCCATAAGTAGCGCTTCCTGCACAATCACACCGCTGCCACAGAATGGATCCAGGAGTGATGCTTTGTCTACACCACCAGTCGCAAGATTTATAATGATCTGTGCTAGCTTTGGCGGTAGCATGCCAATCTTTGCGTCGCGCATGGGGCGTCCGTAGTCACGCTCACTGTAGCCTGCGATGTCTTGTATTTGTGTGGTCTGCGCGAGGAAAGTCTTATCCCCGTCTCTTATAAATAGCAACTCTAACCCAGTAGGGCCTGTCAGTTGGTTATGAATAATTTGAGCGGAATTTAGTTCTGGTAGTTTATTGGGTACGACACGGGCAGATCTGCCAGATACTGTTATGCTTTTTTTGATCGCAAGCCCTGCCGAGTGAATATCGCGAACGGGTACGTTGAGACCGTATACACTGAGCCCCAAGCGAATTTTGCCTTCCGGTATTAATGGCAGATGATCTGGCATGGACTTAATGACGTATGTTACAAGTTTTCGCCAGTCAGTAGTATCTAGTATCGTCAAAAGCTTCGCTGCCTTGATAGTGCCGCCCAGTCTACTAAGCTCAAAGGTCTTTGGATCGACAGACACCTCAACTGAAGAATCGCCAATTGGTCGGATAACCTCTGGTCCGAAAGTAGATTCTAACTCAGCTAGGCCGAGCGCGGGTTGTCGCCCCAAAATACATATGGTTGATTGCATATGGTTGATTATAGCTCGAGAGAGGTGTTTCACGCTATAATGGTAACTATGAAATCCAAGACCTTCTTTAGCATTGCTGCCGTAGTGGCAATGGCAGCAGTAATATATGTTGCCCGTGCGGATATTGTCGAGGCATGGAAGAAGCTACCTGAAGCAAATCCATGGCTACTTTTAATGCTTATTCCTACGCAGTTGCTTGGGTATCATGCAAATGCAAAATTGTACGAAAAATACTTTGCCGCATTCGGCAACTCAGTTGCATACAAACCTTTGTATCGTATGGCTGTTGAGCTAAATTTTGTGAACCATGTCTTTCCTAGCGGAGGGCTGTCAGGGGCTTCTTATATCTCTTTCAAGCTAAAAAAATGGGGTGTTAGTACTGCTAAAGCAACACTAGCAATTATTGCGCGCTTCGGTATGCTTTTTTTAACGTTTCAAGTATTGATGCTCGTAGGTATTCTTGCGCTTGTTGTTAGAGGGCACGCGTATAAGGCAACAATAATTATCACAATAGCTTTAGGAGCTCTTTTCCTGATAGGCGGTTTTTTTGCTATCTACATCATTAGTAGTCGTAAGCGCAGTACCGCATTGACCAACGCAGTTATTCGAACAGTAAACTGGGTGGTTCGAGTATTTCACATCAAACGAGATCGACTGATACAAGAAGAAAAGGTAGCCTCGACATTAAAAGAGCTGAATAAAGACTATATCGCTCTGATGCTTGAACGGCACAAACTAAGATCTCCAACGCTATATTCTTTACTCGTTAACATAACTGAAGTAGCCTCAATTTATTTTGTATATCTTGCGTTTGGACAGCCGGTGAACTTTGGGGCGGTCATAATCGCATATGGTGTCGCAAATGTGGCTGGAGCTGTTGCGGCAATTCCGGGCGGCATTGGTGTCTACGAAAGCCTTATGACGATAGTAATGGTGTCGGCAGGTGTCCCTGCAGGAGTAAGCCTTTCAGTAACTGTTGTATATCGTGTTATCAATATGGCGGTGTTCATTCCGATAGGTTACGTATTCTATCAACACTCGCTTCAGGAAAAAACAAGTGAATGACCTGACGTTTAGCGTCACAGAGTTCCTGTCTGTTATTAATCAAACTCTTGAATTCGCATTTCCTATCGTTACGATAGAAGGTGAGTTGTCCGAACTTAGAATCAGTAAAGGCAAATGGTTATACTTTAAACTTAAAGACGATACAGCTTCAGTGAACTGCTTCGGTACTGTGTATATGTTACCAGGCCCTTTGGAAGATGGTATGAAGGTGAAGGTTACTGGTGCTCCTCGACATCACTTACAGTACGGCTTCAGCTTTAATGCACAGAATATTGCTGTCAGCGGGGAAGGTAGCCTAAAGAGAGCGCAAGACTTATTGCAACAAAAGCTAACCAAAGAGGGGCTTTTCGACGATGCGAGAAAGCGGGTGTTGCCGTCAGTACCTGAGCGCATAGGGTTGATAACGTCACGAGGCTCTGCAGCAGAAGCGGATTTTATTAAGATTCTTGCCGAGCGATGGGCGGGCGTGGAGATACTACTTAGAGATAGCCTTGTGCAGGGGATAGAAGCTCCAAACCAACTTGTACAAGCTATAACAGAATTTAACCAACTGGAGCATCCGCCAGAGGTGCTCGTCATAATTAGGGGCGGCGGTAGTCAAGATGATTTAGCTGCGTTCAGTGACGAAAGGGTGGTAAGGGCTGTTTCAGCGAGTCGTGTGCCGACACTTATTGCAATTGGGCACGAGGTAGACCTCAGTCTTGCCGAGATGACAGCCGACAAGAGGGCCAGCACTCCAAGTAACGCAGCGCAGTTACTTGTGCCTGACAAGCACTATGTTGTAGGCGCTGCCCGGGGAGAGCTTAAGACACTTGGCGACATCGTAGAAGTCCGTATCCTAGAGCAGATAAAACATATACATAGAGATGTCGGTTCGGCGAGTAAAATAGTAGACGATTTAGCTACTCGACTTCGAAGTCTAATAGAGAACAATAAAGTGCTTCTGAATTCGTATGATCCTCGGGCAATACTACAAAGAGGATACGCTATTATAAGTAGATCAAATCAGTCAATTCACTCCGTCAAACAACTAAGTGTGGGGGAATCGGTGTCTGTTCGGCTACATGATGGGCGACTTTCAGCCGAAATTACCTCATTAGACTAGACAATGTGCTTATATTGACATCTTGTAAATATAGTGCTAATGTATAAGTAATAAATAATCAAAGAAAAAAATGACAGTCGAAAATTTCCCACTCGCAGTACCGCTAGGACACGTAAACAAAGAGCCTGTGAAGTTAGAGTCAGCTGAGGCATGGCATCTAATTCCAGATATTGGACATAGTGCAATCTTTGGCGCACAGCTTGATGGCATAGATAGCTAAGGGATTAACTCTGTTATAGTTGATGCATGAGTACTCCCAGGAAACAAACCTATAAACAGCTTCGAGAAGAGCTGGATACTATATTATCTTGGTTTGAAGGAGAGAATATAGATATTGACGAAGCAATCGAAAAATACAAAATTGCCATTGAGACTACCAAAAAACTGGAACAGTATTTACAGACAGCGGAGAATAAAATAAAGGAACTAAAGCGCGAATTGCCAGAGGTATGATTCTCGGTTTTATAGTTGTATCGTTTGTTGTTTTGTCGTTTGGGCTTGTCGTGTTTTTTGGCGCACCTTATCTGCCCACTCTAGACAAACAAGCTGAGCAGGCGCTTGATCTACTTGATTTACAGCCTGGACAAACCCTGCTGGATTTGGGGTCTGGAGACGGAACGATGTTGATCCGGGCTGCTAAGAGAGGCATCAAATCAGTTGGGTATGAGTTGAATCCAATTTTGTTTATTTTTAGCTGGCTACGTACGAGAAAGTATCGTCGACTGATTACAATTAAATGTAGAAATTTTTGGATAACTTCATGGCCTAGCTCTGATGGAGTGTTTGTCTTTCTGCATACAAATTTTATGCAATCTTTAGACAAAAAGCTCAAGCTTTATGCTAAAAGTAATGGTTTGCGAGTTGTGAGTTTTACTTTTGAAATACCTCACAAGAAGCCGATTAAAAGACAAAAAAGTTTATTCCTCTATACGTACTGAAGTGTTGCATAGTGGTTTAAGGTGGGTTACCATTACCATTAAGATATGCGTAAGCTAAACAACAATGGAGAAATTAACGGTTTGCTGATAGGCCTTATAGGTTTTGCACTTCTATTTGTTATAGCTTCTGTGCTAGCCGTACTTCAGTACACGAAATACAAAGACGCACGCGATAATGTTGATGCCAAAGTCGCGGTTGAGGTCGATAAGGCGAAAGAAGCACAGAAAATTGTACTAGATAAAGACTACGATGAACGTGAAAAAAATCCGTTAACTTCTTATGAGTCTGCAGCAAGTTACGGCAGCATAAAGGTGACGTATCCTAAGACGTGGAGTGCCTATATTGAAGAATCGATAGACTCATCAGTGCCAATAAACGGGTTTTTACATCCGAAGTTCGTACCAGCGCAACAGAAAAAAATTAAATATGCACTCCGATTTCAGTTGCTTGGTGATCAGTATGCAAACCATGTTAAGACTTATGCTGATCGAATTCAACGTGGAGATTTGAAGGCAAGCCCGGTTACAATCGGTGGCGTGACGGGAACTAGATACGATGGGAAACTTGAAGAGACTACGACAGGCAGCTTGGTGGCATTGCCTCTTCGCGATAAAACTCTCCGCATATGGACAGAGTCACAAGATTACTCGAAGGACTTTAACGATATAGTGCTTAAGAACCTTACATTTGTTCCATAGACATATCTTCTGCTAGCCTCGTTTGCCAAATAAGTTACCCATTATTTAGTGCTACAATACAACTACTCGACAAAGGGTAGTTGAAGGTAATTGGGGAGGTAGTATGCACTCGCAGTTGAGAATGTTGGCATCTGAATTTGCTGCACCGCTGCAGTATATAGCGGCGGCCAGTGAGTTTGTGGCTTCGTTCGAGCTGGATGCACCGGAGATAGTGGGTCGTCAACTACGCACGATGCAACTTACGAGCAGTCGCTTATTGCAAATGACAGAATTGCTGCTTTTACATGATGGGGTGATGGCTGGACAGCTTGCTTTGAAATTTGAGCCAATTAATGTGGCTGCACTGGCGCAAGAAGCCTACACTACACGGCTTAGACTACATCAGCTAAGGCCAACTAATGAATATGTGACGGTCACTAAGCATGCGTGGCCTGCACAGAGTGATCGAAAAGCCTTACGGGCGGCGCTTGAGGCGCTCAGCGACGTGCTGATACAGACTGGCGACATGCCGCTTTCAATGACGAGCCGCCTCGTGCAGAGAGGGGAGGAGGTCCATCTGGAGTTCACTGATTCTGGCCCAGTTATACGCCACAAAGACATAATGGCTGCTAATAAAAATCAACAACCATACAAAGGAGTAGGCCTATCGAGCGTGCTCAGCATGAGTATCGCTAGTGATTTAGTGACTAGTCTGAAGGGTCGAATAACTATCGCCAAAACTGATAGTGGCAGAAGGCATACCGTCGTGCGACTTCCTATGACGACGCAACTAGGGTTGTTAGAATTTTAGCCAGATGAAACATGTGTTGATAGTTGAGCCAGATAGATCCTTTGCCGATTTATTGGCTGGGGTCCTTGCAGATGTGTGTTCGACGCGCATAGAGTCAACTGCACAATCTGCAGTTGACTGGCTTGATCAACCAAAGCGTACTTGCGACATGGTAATTACTGAACTATTCCTCGGTGATCGCAGTGGAGTGGAACTCGTCCATGAGCTTCGTTCCTATAGTGATTGGACGCGGCTACCTGTGGTGGTGCACAGCAGGGTGGATCGACCCAGAAGTCTCACGACGGACGTATTAAATAACGACTACGGCATCATAGATTTTATTAAAAAGGGTCCGCACTCAGTTGATAAAATCAAAGACTACGTCCGGGCAATAACAACAATATGAACCATTTTCAAACTCGGGCTATTGTACTGAAGCGGACCGACTATGGCGAAGCGGACAGGATAATTACATTGCTAACACCGAACCACGGCAAGTTTTCTACTCTAGCGAAGGGAGTAAGGAAAATCAAAAGTAAACTAGCAGGCGGCGTAGAACTTTTTACGGTTAATGATGTGGTGATTATTCAGGGTAAAGGAGAACTGCGAACATTGCGGAGCAGTCGCATGCATAGGCATTTTTCGCGTCTCGTTGAAGAATATCCGAGAGTCCAGGCTGCCTCCGACGTAATTACGCAAATCAACAAAGCAACGGAGGTTGAAAGTGAACCCGAGTACTTCGAGTTACTTGAAATTGCACTCGAGTCTTTGAATGATAGAACGATACCAATAGCTGTGGCACAGTTTTGGTTTAAGATACAACTTCTGCAGCTACAGGGTCGTACGCCCAACTTTGAAAACGACTCAAATGGCGAGAAGCTCTCGCCCGGCTCCTCCTATCGATTTAATGCTGAAGAGGGGCTACTTGAAACTGCACAATCAGGGTTAGGTGTGGATCACATAAAGTTTGGACGTCTTGCCCTGCAACTTCGCCCACTGCAGCTAAATAGGGTCGGCGACGCAGAGCAGCTGGCGTCTGACTGGGTACATGCACTTGCCTAGGCTTGATACAATATAGTGTATGAATAAGCAACGATCACCGGAGACTAGCAAGTCTCCATTTGAAAAAGCTATAAGTGCTGCTGGAGTAGCATTCATAGGACTACTTGCACTGAAAGGTGCCGGCGACATCCTACGACCGCAATAATACAATTGCGCAAAACTATTTTCAGGCATACATTATATGCATGGAAAGTTTGTATTATGTGGATAACGGTCAGAGAAAAATAGACACAATTGAAGTCGCGCCAGAACTACCGGTAGTAGAACTTGCAGTGACGAAAGGTGGCACACCAAACTTTATTGGCTACGGTGAGCACATATTGCATTTTGTGGTAGATCCCTCGCACGATTCTGAGTTTGTGTTTGGCGCGCGATATCGGGACGGTTTGGCGCACCCTATGCATATTAGAGCCAGCGGAACTCGTCAAGTATTTGCAGATCAATTCGCAAGTAAAGTTATTATTGCCAATCAACTCTCTATTCCTGAAGTAAGTGACGAGGAGAAGAATGAATTGCTGATTGAGGCTGGCAGAATTTGTATGAAGCGTGGAGAAGTAATTGTCGTAGACAACCAGCACCCCCAAGAAGTAGAAGCGTTTATCCGTGATTCTGAAGCTGTCCATGATTCCTTTTTGTTTGCGCATTCGAAGTGGGCGGACATGACAGACGAGGGTTCATACAGGCATCAGTTTGATTTGTTCAATAATCGTGACGGTCGAATTATCTGGCTGAAGCCTTTTCATCCGCTTCCTGAGGATACGCATCCAGACCGCTACTCTTCGACTGAGCGTCGTCCCGCGTTTGAAATGATCAAGATTCCGTTTTAACAGATATCTATCTGCTATAATTGAGCGCAATGAGTCAAGTCACTTTGGAAGACATAGCAAGCTTAGCTAAGCGCCGTGGATTTATATATCAGGGCTCTGAGATATATGGTGGACTCGCTGGTACATGGGACTACGGTCCTCTGGGAGTGCAACTGAAGCGGAATATTGTAGACGCATGGTGGAAGTTTTTTGTTGAATCACGTGATGATGTCTATGGAATTGATGCTGCAATACTGATGAATCAGAAAGTTTGGCAGGCAAGCGGACATGTTGAGGGCTTTAATGACCCCCTAGTAGAAGATATCGAAACAAAAAAGCGTTACCGAGCCGACACTCTTCTTGAAGATAACGGAGTTGAAGGCGTAGCTGCCATGAGCGCAGAGCAGATGGATGCAGCTATTATTAGTCACGGAGTGAAGAGTCCGGATGGTAATGAACTAAGCGCCATTAGGCAATTTAATATGATGTTTCAAACGCATGTTGGCGCAACTGAAGATGATGCAAGCATCAGCTATCTACGACCAGAGACGGCGCAAGGTATGTTCGTGAATTTCAAAAATGTTGTTGATAGTTTTAGCCCAGATCTTCCATTTGCCCTCGCACAGGTCGGTAAGGCGTTTAGGAATGAAATTAGTCCTCGGGATTTTATATTTCGTGTTCGAGAACTTGAGCAGATGGAAATTGAGTTATTTGTTCATCCTGACAACTGGAGAGAAGAGTTTGATAAATGGCTTCAGTTGCAGCAAGATTTTTATGTAAGCATAGGTTTGCCTGTTGAGAAGCTGCATAAAGTAGAAGTACCGGCCGAAGATCGAGCGCATTACAGTAAGCATTCTATAGACACTGAGTTTGACTATGCCATCGGGCAAAAAGAACTGGGAGGTTGTGCCTATAGAACTGACCATGATCTAACTGCTCATGCGAATGCTTCAGGCAAAAACTTAAAGTACATAGCCAAAGATGGTAGTGGCGCATTCATTCCACATGTAATTGAGCCTACCTTTGGACTTGATCGCTTAGTACTCGCTGTAATCGATAGTTCGTACCGAGAAGATGAGCAAAACGGCGAAAAACGTGTCTATCTACAACTGCCACAACAAATCGCACCTGTAAAAATGGCTGTATCCCCGTTGCTCAAGAACAAACCTGAGCTTGTATCAAAAGCCCGTGAAATATATGCCGAGCTTAAGAATAAGTATGGCGCGGTGCTATGGGACGATAACGGCAACATAGGTAAGCGGTACCGACGACAAGATGAAATAGGTACACCAAAGTGCATCACGATTGACTTTCAGACGCTTGAAGACAATACAGTTACGGTTCGTGACAGAGACACCACAGATCAGACACGTCAGCAGATTACTGAGCTCTAAATTAATTTCTTATGACAACACAAATGACGAGTAGTATTACGAGACACGGTGAAAGCTTAGCAAATGCTCAGCAGGTTTTTGCTGGTCAATCCTATGATGCTCCTCTGACAGAGCTTGGTGTTACGCAAGCGTATGAGTTGGCGGAAAGTCTTAAAACTGCCGCCATTGACCGCATCGTTTCTTCTCCAACCAGCAGAGCATTAGATACAGCGCAGATTATTGCAAAAATATTACGGGTGGATACTTTAGTTGAAGACGGTGACCTAGCTGAATATGATATGGGTGTGTTATCTGGGATGCCAATTTCTAGCATAGCTTCAAGCGATGAGTTCTTTGCGGCGTCAGGTGCAGAGGATCCCGATACATTTCGTGATCGAGTCGTTCGAGGGATCCTTAGGCATCATCGAGATGATGAGCACACCTTGTTCGTATCGCACAACGGGGTGATGCGAGCTCTGTTAACCGTTACTCAAGATTTGCCAGCAAGATCGTTCAGAGACTTACCCAAGCGCCATAACGCACGAGTTGAACCAATAGACATTGAGTCTCTGCGACAATATGCCAAACAGATAAATAACATGTAAGGAGAACGAAGTGGACGCGAACGTAATTGAAAAGAAAATTCGAGAGTATATACCAGATGTCATACACATGTCGCTTGCAACCTGTTATGACAAAGAGCCATGGATAAGTGAAGTACACTTTGTGTACGACGATGAGCTTAATCTGTATTTTCGTTCAAAACCCAGCCGACGCCATAGCCTAGAAATAGAGAAAAACAGCAATGTTGCAGGAAACATTATTACGCAACACTCGATAGATCAGAAAGTTCGTGGCGTGTATTTTGAGGGCACTGCAGAGTTGATCGATAACATAAGTCAAGGGGATGATGCTTACGAGCTATACTGTGCTCGATTCGGCACTGGTGCTGAGATTCTCGATGAAGCCATGCGTGAAGACGGTCACAAATTTTATAAAGTCACCGTGTCTACATTCTACCTCTTTGACAGCAGGGAAGTGTCGCCGGGACAAAAATACACTCTTCCGTGGTCGTCTCAAGAAAGATAACTAAATAGTTTCGTTGGGGCCTCAGGGTTAAAGTTAACAAAGTCCTCTGTGCTCAAAAATCGGGGGCGAATATCATTTGAGCCGGCATCAACAAACCCGAATTCGGCAATTTCTTCAGTTCCATGAGAGGTTTTACTTAGGTCGATATTACTGTAGTCATCGGGGTTCTTAATGTGAAAGATGCATTCTACGAATTCTTGCCCTGTTTGTTTCAAGACAAATTGTTGTATATATAGCAGGTTGCCAACGTCTGGTTTTACTCCAGTTTCCTCAATGAGCTCACGGGTAACACCATCCTGTAGAGATTCGCCGTCTTCAAGGTTTCCTCCTGGCAAACACCAATATTCATGGTGGTCCACTGTGTTGTACGGGTGAAGCTTCACGCCAAAAATCTGACCATTCTTTACTATGATTCCGCGTACTTTGATTTTTCGCTGCATATGAGTAAGTATATACGATTGATTGCTATAGTGTGGCTTTATAAAAATACTAATGATTGGATATCGCGTTGACTAGGTATACAATTTTTTTGAAAAGTAAGGAGTCTTATGTCTGAGCAGGCTAGCCACGAAAACGATGATGAGTATGTATCGATAGAGAGTTTGTCGGAAGAACAGAGACAGAGACTAGAATTACATCTAGCAATTGAGGATATAACCGAAAGAGCTGACAGATATAAAGTTTTCTCAGATGTTCTTCCTGGAAATTCATTTCCTCCTTTTCCGGCGCGACTGGGAGCATTAGTGCTTTCTCGCATAGAGCGAACGGAAGAGGCATATAAGCACACAGTATCCGTCTATATAAACGAAAATGACGAGTCACAGCGAGAAATTACAGCGCATCAATTAGTGCTGGGATGTCAAAGGTTAACCGAACCGTACCATCAACTGAGTCGAACCATGGCTTCGATGGGAGTACCCGAGGTCGTAGATAATGATATGACTAAATGGAAGCAAAATTTGTTGCTTAAAAAAACCGGAGAATCTGGCTTACGAACACTTGCAGCAGTAGCGCTCTACGCCAGTAATCAGACTGATTTACGTGTCTCGGGCTTATTTGTGCCCAAGAAGTTTGTAGAAGATTTTCCGCTTGAACACAGAGAGGAGTGGTTTAGGAGAAGCAAGGAAGCTGGAGGCTTTGGGGGAAGCTTAGACGAGAGAAGCAGAGCCTACGAAAGGCAGGTTGCACAGAATGGTCCGCGTGAGGGAATTATTGTGGCGACCGCGTCCTCTGTAATGCCTAAAGTTGCCGATGTTATTAACTTTTTGTTTCAGTCCGGCGTAAGATTTGAGCAGGTAAATGCAAGTCAATAGGTGATAGACAACGATCAACACCAGGAGCATACTTGTAGTTATTAGTAAGGTTAAGAGGAGTAGGGTGCTATGGAAGTACAAATAAACTATCTGGCAGTATTACTTGCGGCTATCAGCAGTATGGTTGTGGGCAGTATATGGTATATGCCTGCAGTATTTGGAGATACATGGGCAAAACTTGCGAAGATTAAACTTAAGGATATGGGTGCAAATCCAGCTAAAGCTTACGGGTTAACTTTTATTGCCAGCCTACTAACAGCTTTTGTACTGGCACATATGACTTATATAGCACATACGTTCTACACAAATTCATTTCTCTACGATGCTGTTTTGACGGCGTTTTGGTTGTGGCTCGGTTTCACCGGTGCACGTATTCTCGTACATGATCTTTTTGAGAATCGACCATTGAAACTTACACTACTTAATTCAGCTCATGAATTAGCTACCATAGTTGTGATGGCACTGGTTATAGGCTGGCTTAAACCCTGAGTTTGCGCAATACGCCAGAAACTTTTTGCTGAAGCGAAAATCAACGTACAATAGATTCACGGTTTAGCATATAAAAATCAAGCCGACCGATTTATTCGGCCGGCTGCTATTTTGGAGAGTATCACTATGGAAGAATCAGCCCCAACCTCGGCAGCGCCTGCGCAAGATTATACGGAAACAGACATCTTTGAATGGGCGAATAAGATGTCGGGCATCAAAGATGGTCTAAGTATCGAAGTATTTCTTATCAGTAAGAATTATTTTCTGTATAGGACGACAATTGGGCAGGATTTACATAACAAGTTGGCGCCGCTGTTTGTTGATGACCTTGTGAACTATGTGCTAAACGGTGCCGACCAGGGTCTTATAGTGCTAGGCTTTGATGAGTCTGATTCTTTATATAATGTTCTTGAAAGGAGACGTATTATAAATTTTTATAATGCGTAAATTAAGCTTATTTTTTTATTTT
>CAZNVG010000017.1:0-21434 GCA_964576475.1 uncultured Candidatus Saccharibacteria bacterium
CTGATTCGTCTTTAGTAACGTAATTAACCTTGAAGTCAGCTAATTGGCCTTTAATCTCATCTAGTCGGTAGATGATTAGGTCGTTGTTGATGTCAGAAGGTTTTGGTTCTGCCATTACCTAGCCTTTGCTCCAATTGCCACCCAGACAATACCTAGTCTCCAAGTGCTAGTGAATGCAGCGGTGCTGTTGATCGAAAGAGTACAGCCAGATGTAGTTATTGCGTAAGCTGTAACAAGCCAACCTATATCACCAGCTGTTCCCGGTATGTTCGCCACTAAGTCGCCGATTGCTGCGGGGTTTGATCCTACTAGAAGACCAGCAGACTGGGCTAGTACGATAGGGGCTGAGTCAAATGCTGTAGGGAAAGTAATTGATATTGTTTCGCGCTTGTTTGAGCCGTCACCGGTAACGTATGTCCAGCCATACTGGATATGTGGGTTGGTCGCAGTTGAGTTTACGGCAATGTCTTGCCGGTCGGTTGATATTGGGAATACGCCGATCGAATCTCCAGATTGGAGAGCCTCGAAGTAACCGGCTACTGAAGCACATACAACAGTCACCCCGCTAGAGTGTGCTACAGCAGAAGAGTCATCCTGCCCGCGGCCATCTGCTGCTGACGTGCACTCTACAGTAGAGCCTGTTTTTGATGTATAGAAGATAACCTCGCGGTTAGCTGAGCTATCTGGATCAATAACTAAAAAGCCCTGACTAGCGTTTGGTACGGTATCAAGCGGGATGCTTACGTCGGTGGCGTTGATGCCACTTGTGAGTGTTGTTGAGAAGAAGTTTTGGAACCCCAGAGCTGATGTTGGACTTGCCATTTTTATTTACCTTTTTGTGTTTTTCTTTATATGTATTGTAACATTGTTATGCTTATTTTGCAAGCACTTTATAGTTTTATCGTGGCTTTTTTCGTGCCCTTGCCACCTGATTTTTTGACACTTGATGCGAACTTAATTGGCCGAGAGACGCTGCTTATGGTTGGCTTGCTTGATTTTGTGCTTGTGCTGAAGCTAGGGAGTAGCGCAGATAGGTAACCTCGTTGGGTACCACCAGAGGAACCGCCAGCGCCCCCGCGACGGCCTCCACCTGATGAGTACCCACTACCAGAACCGGATTTTGGTCCGGACGGTAAACTATATCCATATTCTCCGCGGAATTTCTTGGAGAATTTTAACTTGCTGATAAGGCCAGAATTGTACAGGTGGTTGTCGAGCTCGATTGCCTTATCCATATCAGTTTTCTTAAGTTTGTCACGGCTGAGTAGACTACGGATGTCCGTGAGCGTAGCACTATACACCTCATTCTGCTCCTTGGAGTAGTTGAGTTTTGTAGCACTTTTATTGAACTCTTGGATTGCATCTTCTTTTTTAAGCGTAGAAAGCTTTTCACCGTTCACTTTGTTTTCAAGATCGGCGTAGAGTTTAGCGAGCTTATTGGATGCCTTGAATTCTGGCAGACCTTCGATGCGCTTCTTGTTTAGTTCCTTAGCGATAGTCTTAGAGTTATTGTCAGCTTCAGAGTCAAGCCATGCCTCTTGACGGGTCTTAGTCATACTGTTATAGGTGCGGTAGAAGTTCTTAGCAGCGTCCGACTTAAGTGTATCAGGGACATCAACACCATCAAGGTTCTTGACATCCTGTTCGTATTGCTCTAACTGGTCGTATTTTTCTTTTGAAATATCACCACGGTCAAGGTATTCTTTTCGTTCGTCTTTGTTTAGCTTAAGAAGAGCTTGGTCCTCTGTGCTAAGGTTCTTCCGGTACTCGGCTGCCATAGCTGTATCACGGGCGTTGTCAAGCACGACCTTTTTCTCTAGGTCAGTAGCACCCTCTTCAAACTTAACAGTGATCGGCTTACCCTTGTCGTCAAGCATTACCTTGCCGCTTGCGTCAGTAACCATATTAGGTTCAACTTTCCCAGCGAACTCTCCGTTTGGCCCTTTGTCTTTTGACTTCACGTTGCCGTATGTCTGGGTACCAACACCGAAGAATGAAGGTATGTTCATCGCAACACCCTTGACAAGACTGCCAGTATCTTTCGTAGTTTCTACTACCCCCTGTATGCCGAGTGGGGTGAGTCGTTTACCGGCTTCCACGAGTGGGTTCACATCGTTTCCCTGCCAGTCCTTACCCTTAAGCATAGTCGTAGCGAAGCTAAGTAGTGGGTTCTCTTTATTCTCAAAAGCTTGTAATAGGATGTTGTAGCGGCTTGGTTTACCAAAGCCACCTTCAATAGTCTCTAGTTCACCAGTGGTAGAGTTGATCTTCTGACCCGTGATTAACTGAGCGCCGAGGCGGATGTTTTGCTGTAAACCACCGAGTATGTCATAACGGGTATTGCCTATCTTAATCTTAGCAAAGTCTGCTGAGCGAGGGTCCCATACAACATCTGCGCCTAGAGCTGCTGCTAAACCTAGTACAGTACCGGCTGTAGTTGCGAATGTCCCCAGCGACTGAGCGGCTACCTTACGTGCGGGAGGGGAGAGCCGTGCGTACCAGCCGGGGTTTATGAAGTTTAAGTTTGCGGCCCAGAGTCTTGGCGCGAATAAGGTAGTAGACAGAGTCTTCATGTGCTTCTCTGTAAGCCCGCCAGCTTTACCACCACGACCCGTAAGTGTGTTGACAACTTCGCCAAGATCTTGCATTTCTTTTTTAGAGAATGTCTTAGCAAACTGTTCTGGCCCCCCGTAGCTGTCTATAATCTTTTTAGTTACATCGAAGCGTAGTTTAGTGCCAGCGCCAGTGTAGGCCCTGTCTGCGGCGCTCACAGCACGACCGGCACCAGGTATCTTCTCTGCGAAGTCTGCTGCTGCGAAAGCTTCTTCTGTTGACTCACTTGCGCCAGTCAAAGCAACCTTCATATTATCGTTTATAAGTTCAAAGTATTTGCTCTTCCGAATAGCATCCATTGACTCTTTGAAGTAGCCACTGTCCGCAGCAAACTTGACGGACTCTTTCTGTGCAACAAGCCATTCTTTAGGATAGCGCGAACCAAGCTTAGCGCCTTGACGTAAGCCAAATGAAAGGTCGCCCGTTGCCATAAGTGCGCGAGGTGTACCGGCTGCTTGAGCGAGTACATCTTTCCAGTTCTTGCCACCGGACTCAACTGCTTGCTCAACCATATCTGCCAATGGGTCGCCGAAGAACTCACGTATGTAGCGAATGTCAGATGGTGTTGGTTTACCTTCGGCAGTACCCCAAACTTTACGCATTGCGTTTTGGGTGTTCAATTTACGACCGGGCATAATATCTTCAGCGGACTCAATAATATCGAGGATAGTCTTTTGGGACTCCGCATCTACTGACACTGGGTTGAACCCACTCTCGGAGTACTTACCCTTCAGAGCAGATAGCTTAGCCTGTACGCCAGCTTCGCCGCCACCGGCGTCTGCGTAGCTTCTGTTGCCGGCTGCAAACCTTTGACCCTTTTCCTTGCTACGGATCTTGGCTGCGTCGTCATAAGAAGATTGTGCGCTATCCAACCCGTCCATAACTTCCTGTATAGCTTTTTGGGTAGTAGGGTCTGCATCTGGGAACCGTGCTGCGGCGCTATCGGCGTTCTGTGAGACTGTCTCGCCTAGCTGTTCTGTAGCTTGTGGGGCTACAGGCGTTTCTACAGCGTCTGTGTTGACGGCTGGAGTAGGCACGTCTTCCATAGCCTGTTTGACTTTTTCTGACTGGGCTATTGGCTGTGGCTCTGTCTTCACTGTGTTAGCTTCTAAGTCGGCCTGAGTAGGTTTGACGCTTGGAGTGATCTCATCAGCGTTTGTTAGTATAATACCCACCTCATCGGCGTCCTGAGCGTTGAGCAGCTTCTGAGCAAGTCGTTTCTGTTGACCCGTGCTAAGGTCTGGCAGAAGATCTGTAACGACGCTACGAGCAGCCACCGGATCGTCCATTTTAGCAAGAGCGTTTATAACTGTTGTCAACGGATCAGATGTCTCGCCAGTTGCATACTTAGCAATAGCTGGGTTCTTGACAGCTTGCTTAGAGTTGAGGCTTGACTCGGTGAACCTAACGTCTGGTTCCTGTACTTGCTGCACGACTTCATCAGTATTGACTGGACCCGTGGCATCTACTACGCCAGGAGCCTTAAGCTCGTCGAGAGCGGCACGGATAGCGTCAGGGTCATCAGTCGTTGATATAAAGCGAGCGACCTCGGCCGAACGAGCTGGGTCTGCGTCTGGAGCTGATTTGATAACTTCGTCGATAATCTGGCCAGTGTCTTCGGTTGTTGCCAATTTACTTGCGAGACGGTTCAGAGCGCCTTCCTCCCCACCGCGGAGTTTAGACATAACCCTAGACACACCAGCACCGAAGGCTGGCAATATACCACCAAGCGCCGCACCAATACCGGCGGTCTTGGCTACGTTCGCGACCGAAGGGTCTTCGTTTGCGGCTAATTCATTAAGAGCTCCTTGGCTTGCACCAATACCCGCCTCTGCGGCTACTTTTCCAGCAAGCGTCTTAGCACCAAAGCCACTCAATGCGAATGGCGTACTACCAACTATGCCGGCTGAAGCAAGGAATTTACTTCGGTCAAGTTTGCCGCTAGTCTCCCTGACGTCGCCGACTATTGCGTTATTCTCTTTAGCCACGTTGCTAACAGCACGATCGTAGGCTTCTTTGGATAACTTGCCTGTTCGGAAACTGTTGTTGTACTGCTTTAGCAACTCTGCATTTTGCATAGACTTTTGTAATGAGTCCTCGTTCTCACGAGATGTAGTGCCGCCGATTAGCTGTGAGATACCTTCAGCGAATGGCTGGAACCCAATAAGATCCCCAAACTTTTCCACATTGTTACGTTGGTCTGTGCGTTCTGGATTGTACACTGGTCCGCCAGCACGAGCCGTCTCGTTTGGTTTAATTTGGGTATTACCAACAAACAGCCGCGGTTGCTTAGGCTGCGCTGTTGTTACGTTAATCTTCGGCTGGGCTGCTACCCTTAGTGATGGGCTAGATTGGTTGAGAACGCGTAGGCGTCGTCGGGGGTCATTGATGTCCATAGGACTCCCTGTTTATTGGGGTTTGTTTTCGTCTTCTAGTTGCGAGTTGAAGTCGCTCATTATCTTCTTGGCTTCGTCGCCACTGATACCAGAGTTAGCAATCAAGCGTGAACCAATACTCTTTTTAAGACCCACATCAGCGTTACCCTTAAGGATCTGGCTGAGAGTGGTCTGTAGTTTGACAGAACGAGCAGAAGATGGCGCAATCTTTTCGAGTGCTTGTCGAGATTGTTTCTTGGTCTGGTTGTCTGAGCCTTGGGCTTTGAGTTCAGTAATACGGCTTTCGAGTGAATTACGTACTTGGCTAAGCTCATCGGGGTCAGTACTTTCAGCAAGACGTTTAATGACGAGGTCAAGCCCCTTCTTTTGTGCGTCTGTGCTAGTTGCCTGTTGTGAGAGCCACCCACCAATAGATGCAAGACTGTCGTCCATCTCTTCGCCAAGCTTACGGATCTGGCCTTCGCCTTCACGGGTTACAGTGTCTACGTTGTTACCACGATATGAACTATCAAACGTACCGGCCGCTGCTGAACTAGCACCAATGGCTTCATTTTCGGCACCGATTTGACGCGTAAGATCTTGTGATTCATTAGCAAACCTCTGGTTGAGTGTGCTTCTCTGTTCTTGAGCGAGTTCTTTGGCCTGGCCATAGCGTGAGTTGAATATATTCTTGATAGAGCCGATGATACTTGTGATCTCGCCTCTTAGTGCTGCTGCCTTGGCGGCGTCTGCTGCTGCCTTAGCTGCCGCTGGGTCTACACCACCACCGCCTTGAACGCCTGCGGCTGCGCCACCAGTGTTGACTCCTAGAACTTGGCCACCGCCACCAGTGCGGCTCGCGTAGTTGTAAGGGTTTGTTGTCACCTGTAGTTTAGGTGAAGAACCTTGTATGTTCCTCGGTTTCGCCTGGAGCTGAGGGCTTGAACCTTGTAATGATATTCCAGCGCCACCACCCTGAAGAGACTGCCCACCCCTTTGAGGTCGTGCCATCCAATCGTTGGTGCTCCAAGTAGCTGCGGTTGAGCTATCTCTTTTTGCCATTAGTTTTCCTTATTTTTTGTTTTCTTAGTAGTTACTTGTTTGTCCATATTGTATCATAACATAAGCGTTTTTACAAGTAGATTTTCCTACTTGACTCGAAGATGAAGTGGGACATCGGGTAGTATGCGTACACAATGCCAAGTAAAACGAAGTTCTCGTTGAGGTTATTGTTGTATATCTTGAACTTTATTGTGCGACTTGACAAACTGAGCGGTATGCTGATAGGAGCATCGACTAGAGCTGCCTCAACGTCTCCAGAGAGCCCGTCAGAGCCAAGTACGTGCGTTCCCATAACTGCAAGCCCCATACCACGTAGAGCGCCAGAACCGATCGTGGTGGCTCCTGAGCCTACTTGAGTATCGTCGTCTGTATATACAGTGAGATCAATCGTGCCACTGAGCCTACGGAATATTAGTCGTAGGTCAACCCAGTATTTTGTAATGTCCGGTGTGCCGAGGTCTTGGACCTTAGAAACCACATAAGCTTCTACCGCTGCGCCGTTGTCATTGTAGGTACCTGGAGTACGTTCATATACTTGCGTGCCATCAGCATCAAGGAAGAATAAACTCTCGGTATTGTCTGAGCTATCAATAAACTTCACCATGTCTGCGGCGTCGAAGCTCTCCCAGATACAGAACGCCTGGAACCGACGATCGTAGGTCAGCACTTTATTGACAGATGTTGCTGCGCCGTTAGGATAGCCAAGGATGTACTTGTTATCGAAGTAAATAGCGTTCGACTTTGAGTAGTATAGCTTATTAATAGCATCGACGTTGTCTTGAACGCGGATTGAAATAACCTGTGTACGGATGGCCGTATAGAACTGTGGCTCGTTACCGAGTACACGAAGGCCTTCTCTTGACATAAAGTACAAATCATTTTCTACTGGTGTGATAGATTTATGTGATATACAACCTGTAGCGTAGGTGATCGGTGTCACTGTTGGGTTACCACTAGTGTCGAATGTCACTTGGTAGATGGCGCGTTCTTTGAATACAATGAGGAGGTCCTGGAATACACCTAGACCTGTGATTTTATCGCCGTCGTTCTTACGGATGTCGATAACGTTTGCTTCTGTAAGTGCAGGGGTACCAGCAAAAACAGTAGCACCTGGTACGTTAGGGTTGCTGTTTTCGGCGTCGTTTGTGTTGTCTGGTTGTGGTTGGGTACCGCCGGTTGTAACTGTGAAGTCAGATGCGTTAGTGAGGTTAGAGATATAAAGCCGTGACGGTTGGCCCTCTACGCCAGAGGCAATGTGTTTGTTTTGGTAATAGACAGAGAACTTAGCCTTAGGCATAGTGCCTGGGCGAGAAACCGCTGAGCCGTCGAAAGTAGCCCCGCCGTCCGTGCCGTTCCACACGTATAGTTTGAGCCGAGCCTGGGTGAATGAAGTTTCTTTGCCGGTGGTGAAAGTATCACCAGTCGCGCTAGACCAGTTACCGGTAGTGCGGTATTTTAGTCCCGTGCCGTCAACTGTGACCATCTTAGTTGAGGATTCTGTCGTATAAACACCGAGCCCTTTGGCTGCTGTAAGAGCGTTACCGGCAGTTGTATAACCCGCACGTTTGCGGATAACGCCACCTTCGTCATACTCCATGTTTAATAAATCAGAAAATTCTCGGTCGTCAATCAACGATGCCGAGACAAGATTGTTCAACCCCTTGCTGGGGTTCATGATAACTTCCCTACTAGGTGGCCTTACCTTTTTGGAAGGGATGGTTGTCTGTTTACGCTTAGACACTAGAAGTCTCCGGTGTGGCTACCAGCTTGCGTTTGGGCCGTGCGCCTCCTCTTGCGTGGTGCCGGGACCTGGTGAGCTGCTATGTCTTGAGACAACTTTTTCTGGAATAGTGCTTCGTCTTGTGAAATATCTGCGTCAGGGTTCTGACCAAGCTTCACATAGCGACGAGCACCATAAGCAAGCGTCATCTTGTTTGGGTATGGGGTGGTCACACTACCACCAGAGTCTAGTGTTGGAGCTTTAGTCTGATAACGGAACATTACTGTTGACACGTCTGCGTCTTTAGTATTTAACACATATGTATCATTACCGATGGACTCTATCCACTGTGCTCGATCCCCGTCCTCAACTTGGCCCGAGTCGTCAGGGTCTATTGGGTCAAGACGAACGTCCACTCCGTTGTTGAACTTAGCATAAGAGAAGTGGTTATCGTCATAGTTTGTAGGCAAAGTTGCAATACCGCTCGATATTGTCAGGGTTGCGTTGGTGCGGGCAAAGCGCCACGGATGAGCCTGATAAGCCTCTTCAAGCGTACTTTGTATAAAATCAGCCCTTGGGGCTGAGGTGGTTGAAGCGACTGAGCGTTCGCCTAGTAAGTAGGCGAGAGTGGTAAGTATGTTTGTTTGTGTGATGGCCATTAGTACTCTCTACAAATTCTGTATTCTGGGAACGCCTTCCAAAGATCGTGGCTGACCTTACCTTGCAGTCCCTTGTTTTTGCCGCTCATTTCGTCTATTAGGTCGGGGTCTAGTTTAAGCATCGACTGATAGACAGGGTTAAAAAGCTTCATCGTGTTTCTCATAACGCCAGACTTGGATGATGCGGTAGTGCTTGATGTGTTCTGGCGGAGCTCTTTACAGGCTTCGGCGTGTTCTTTTTCGGCTTGCTTGAGCCACGGCTTCAGCTCTAGAGTGAACTTTTTTATCTCACGCCACTTTTCTGGGCGAGGGAGGTTCTCTATTTTTTCGATTGTTTTAAGATGTTTCGCGCGTTGTTCTGGTGTTAGTGTTGTGACAGCACCAGGATTGAATTGATCCATGCTAATCCTCCCGGCAGGGCTCGAAAGCCCTGAGTGGGAGTCCTAGAAGAATACCCGACCTTGACCGTTTGCTAATTCGTTACGACTCTCAAGCGTAAGCTCGGTAATCATTTCCTTAGCAGTAAAGTCACCGGTTTCAGCTAGATCCTTAGTGAAAGGACGTCGATACCATGCAGTACCCCATGTCTTCTCGTTTAGAGAAAGAAGGTCGAAACCAGGAGTTGCAGTTGTACCGTAATCACCACTACGAGTCACGTGACGGTGAGGGAACAGCTTAACCATTTTTGCTGCGTCGCTTTGGTAAACGTCTACAGCAAGGATGAGGCGGCGATCTTTGATGTCAACATTCTTAGTTGCACCAGCAGTAAATGCTGAGATACGTCGCTTACCTTTCATTGGGGTGTACACAGCGTCAGATTCTGCGCCCTGATCCCACTGTTTCTCAAAAATATCGTTCAAGATAGTTTCGGTCAGTGAAACACCAGAGTAGTTAGAAGTGTTCGTTGTGATCCAGTTCTTAACACCTTTGAGACGACGAGCTGAAGCGGCGCTGTTTGAAGCGACACCTGAAGCAATCGAACCACGGATTAACGCGAGCTCAATATCGTTCTTAAGTGCTTTCATTTTCTTCGTAAGTTCGCGGCTCATTCGTTGGCCACCAACACGACGCAAGTTATCAGCGTTCTCTGAACCACTGACCTTTGCAGTCTTAGCGAAGATTTGTGTGACGTTCACAGGACGGGTTGGGTCGGTTGAAACGTCAGCAGGAGCGTCGGCACCTTCAGCCTGGGCGTTGTCGCCTACAGCTTCTAATGTGTCGATTGTCCACTCATGAAGAGTGTTATTTGCAGGACCCTGCATGATACCGCTCAAAAGTTGAGTATCAGTTGGTTCCAGCATGTTCATAGCGTCGAGCAATGATTCGCGTCGAGCTACGTCAGGATAGGTATATACATAACCACCTACTGCCATATTTTTATTTCCTTTGTTTTTATTTTTTAGGGGAACGAATTAAATTTTAGAGTGGCCCTTTAGGGTTACACTTTACCTTCTTCTTGCCACAAGTCCATTAGTTCCTCGAAGGCACCTGGTTCATTGCGCTTAAGGCGTTTGTTGAGCTGGTCCGAAGAAGTGTTATCCACATTCTTAGAGCCAGACCCGGTTTCAAGAGCTACATTTTTTTGGATTTCGATTGAAGTCTTTGCGTTTTGTGCGCCTTCGGCCTTGGCACCACCAATGAGAGCTTTTATCTCTTTGGCTGCTTGGACCGCATCTATCTGCTGCCCGTCAACGACCGACGCAATTCGCATACTCTCGATCATCTGGCGTACCGCTGGGTTCGTCTTGATCTCGGGCAGGATTTTCTCTGCCGCGTCGAGTGCTGCGTTTTCGACGTAATTGTCATACGCCTTTTGCTGGAACCGTTGCTCAGCTTTGTTGATAAGATATTCCTCATACTCTTGTGGAGTCATGTTGGTTATCTGACCATCTTCGTTGACCTCGGGTTCTACTATGTCGTCAAAAACAGGCGGTGCAGGGAGGGTGTTTCTCCAGTCGTCATCTGTAGACTCAGTTTTGTCTTTGTCTTCAGTTTCTGTTTTTTCTGTTTGTTTTGAAGGTTCTTGAGGTTGCTCTTCCTCGGCTTCATCTTGCGATTCTTCACCTTGGCTCTCAGCTTCGTCACCAGTTTCTGCTTCTACATCACGAGAGTAACTCTGCGTGTCTGAAACTTCCTCTGTGTCCGTGTCCTCAGATTGAGTGTTTGTTTCTGCCTGTTCGGCTTCTTTTTGTTTTTGTGTTTCCTGGAGTGCCGGAATGTCCCGGTTGTGCTCCGCTACGGCATCAAAAATGCCTCCATCTACGTCAGTCATATTGTCTCCATTTAGCTATAAAAGCCTTACGTAAGTTTTTTATTTTTGGATGTAAAACCCTATTCCGCAGTTCGGGACCGAACACATGTGCATAACGGCATCGCCGATTGTATCTGTGGGGTCTTCCACAAGCTGATGCTCGTGGCTAGTATCGTTGATGGCTTCGTGTTCATCCATCTTGAATACTTGCGGTCGTGACAGAATATTGTCTACAACTCTCTCATATTCATCATTGTTGGGTACATTATCTCGCATTATGGAAGATTTGTCAAGCACTTTTTTATTCTCCGGTTTCGTCTAAGGCTTCTTTGAGCTTTTTAGAGCGAGCTGGGGATGCTGCTACCTGGAGCCTTTTAAGCCAGTCCTGGCGGGCGTGGAGCTCTAGTACTGCGTTCACATACCCCATATGATCCTTGAGAAATTCTTTTGAACATATTCTCCTGGTAAGCCGGGTGATCTCAGCGGTGGCGAGCTCCGCTGCTATGCGTCCAGTGTCTGATTCCAAGAACCCGGAGGCTCTTTCAGTTTCTCTAAGCTGCTGCTGGAGCTGCTGTATTCGCTTGTCCAGATCCGTTTGTGTTTCCATTCATTTCCTCCATTGGTCCTTGTTCTATTGCTGCATCTTCGGCCCCCATGACAGTGGCTTCGTGTACGAGAGCTGAGTCGTGCATCGCTGAAGGCTGCAAACCATACTTCTCTTCCATTTGCGCTTTAATGTCTGGTGGGGCGTCTTTATAGTTTATGTTCATATACTCACGAGTATCGTCAGGCGGTTGTGGGATCTCGACGCTACTGTCAAGCACATAGCGCTCGAAGTCTCGCTTTGAGTAGAGTTCTGCGGTATCGCGGTTGATCTCGTGGAAGTTGTATCGTGGGATGTCTGGGGTTTGCTTGAACACTTCAGCTTGCGTCATAGCCAGCTTCTGGGTCATAGCGAGATTATCCAGGAAGGCTGTGTGCATGTCTCGCTTTTCAGACTTGCTAAGTGGCACCATTGAGTCGTCATCAATGTCCAGTTCTACCTCACCTTGATAGTCACTCGGCATAACGATGTCAGGCACTTCCCGGCCGTCAACAATACGCCGGATCTCGTCTGGTTCGTCTGCAAACTGCTGGAGGTTAGAGAGCCATATTTGGCCGACTACCTTCATGGATTGCTTGAAGTTATCCCGGAAGAAACCGATCTTTGTAGTAGCGGCCTCGGTGATGCTGCGGACACCATATGCGGTGCCTTGTGTTTTATCTGACTTGCTGTCAGGCATACCGGATGCGTACTGTGAGAAGGTTGCATTTTCGATACCTTTTTCCAGCACGTTCATTACTAGCGATAGCTGTTGCGGGTTAGGGTCTGGGAACTTGAACTGCTTTGGTGGTTCACCTGTGTAGGTAATTTCGCCACCCGGTTCGATGATGAAGTCGTTCGTCAGTGAGCCGTCCTCGTACATCAACATAGACTCAATAGAGAGGTTCCAGTTGTCTAGGTAGTGGTTGAATAGGTCGTTTGTTGCAGACTGGAGTGTGCGGTTGTTCTCAAACAAAGACTCGCCAAGTACTGAGTATGACTTCTTGCGGGCGTAGAACGGAACCACTGGGTACATGTTGTGCCAGAACGGATAGTTTGGCTTCTGGATCTCTACCCAACCGCCATCTTCGCCGTCAACCGTAGAGCCTTCAGCAAACACAGTTTTCTGGATGCCATCCTTAGTGCGTTCAAAACATTCGTAGTAAGTTATCGTCTCGACTGTTTCGTCACGGAAGGACTCTTCAGACTCGTTGACAACTCGGTTTCTTGACAGGTTGTATAATTCGTGTTCTTCGTACTTAGCGTCGGTATCACAACGATCAAGAGCTTTCTCGTCGTATAGGCCGCTCCTGAGCATATCTACTTTTGGCTTCTTGCCGCGGATGATTAGGTATGGGATCTTGAAGAAACTGTCAGCATCGGCTGGGAATACGTTGAAGAAGTTTAAGCCTTCAAAGCCATTGTGGCCTTGATAGCTTTTCTTGACCGCCACCTTAGTATTATCCATTGTTCCGGACTCATCGAACGGACGAGCTTTAGATTGTTTTTGCTCGAACATCCAAGGTGCATAAGCATAGCCCGTCCCGGCTACGACAGCGTCCACTAGCGGGTCAAATACTTTAAGCTTCATTGGTTCGCCGTCGCCACCACACTTGTAGTCGTAGTGGAGCTTAGCTTCAATGCGTTGCTGGCGTTGGCGTGTTGCCTCTGGTATTACAAAAGAGCCGGTTTCGTCTTCGAGTTCAAGCTCGTTTTTGATCGTTACGTTGAATAAAGGAACAACGTCTGACATACGAGCGATGAGGTCCCAGGCCTTGCTGGCCAAGATAGGAACGTATACTTTTGACTTCCATGGAGATATTTTTGTTGTATTTTGCACAGCGTACATAATATCGTAGTACTTCTGTGCATCGTCGAAAGCCTTCTTTAGCCGCTCTTTACGGTTCTCGTACCTCTGGTGCCATACCGAAGCCCGGCCTTTTTGTGTTGTGTTTGCCATTGTCTGCCTTGTTTTTTTGTTTTTCTAGGAGTGCATGTTGTGTGTATGACTCACATTATACTAGAAAAGTCAAGATTTTGCAAGCACTACTGGTATAGAACATTGATGAGTTCGTTGTGTACCCCTATAGATTTGATACGATCTTCACCAATTTCTTTCCAAATGCTTGTTGCTTTTCTTACATTACCGTATTTGTTAGTGGCCGTGTAGTCTTCTTTTTCAGTCGTATACAGCCGGATGTGGCATTTGTTTTTTTCGTCGTCCTTGCCATACAGTGGAGACTCAAAGTCTGGCGTAGATACAAGCACGGAGCCGCCTGGCTTCAGGACACGGTCGATAAGCTTAAGGACCTTCTGCACATCTTCTACATGTTCGATCACTTCAAAGAATGTTACAACATCAAAGCTGTTTTCTGGCAACGTCTGTAGCACAGCCTCGATCTTCCCCTGAATATACTCAGCAGGGAGCATCCTGGCAAGTGCTCGTGTGCGGGCTATCTCAATGCCATCTTTGGTAAGATCTACACCGACAACTTCACAGCCGGGGATGTTGTTAGCAACGGTAAGCGTGAATGAGCCGTCTAGGCAGCCTAGGTCAAGCAGTCGTTTCGGGTTCAGTTTTTTTACTTGATCGTACCCCCAGCCGAAACGAGGGATGACTTCGTTGATTGTGTACGCGTATTTCTCAGGTATCGGTACAAACTGGTGATTTTCGTAGAACTCGTCGTAGTTTTCGGGGTCGAACTTCGTCTCGTGAAATTTTCCTACCATTACGATACCCCTTCTTCGTCATGAGCCGGTTTTTCTTGGCCATCCGATACAGAAGCCTTTTCGATTTCCTGTTCAATGACTCGTTCCCACCTACTGGCCACTTCACCCCAATCGGTGTCTGGGACCGGAGTTCCTTCTTTTCCTTCTTTGAGAGCTGCGACGACAGCGTCGATGAACTGTTCTTGTTTGTACTCATCTGAATATATAATCCTTGTTTCTATTTTATCGCCACACTGGACGGTTTCTGCGAGAGCGCCTACGTTTGTGGTTACTGGATAACACCTGGCTTGTTGAGCCTTAAGGGCGGTAATACAGTGGATCTCTGTGAACTCGGTAGGGTAAGCCCATACCTGGATCTCGGACATCGCTTTGGCAAGTTCAGTATGACTGACCCTTCCGTGTACTGTAACGCCGTGGTCGGCAAGGTCGGCAAACCTTTGCTCCATTCGTCTGTAGAAATCATCTTCACCTTCAAGGGCAAGCCAAGACTCCCATCCGTAGTAAACGTCGAGAGTCGCGTCAGATACTTGTTCCCTAATCTTAGGCCACATTTTAAGCAAACACTCAAGTCCTCGGTAGTATGCACTAAAATATCCAACACTATTCTTCCTTTTCATCAAGCTTATCCTCTATTCTTTTTAAGCGTTCGTCTTGTTCCTTAATCACAGAGATAAAGAGCCGCCACGACTGGTTGTCGCCGTACTTCTCCAGGCTACGCTCGATAGCTGTGACAAGCCTCTCAACATTACTCTTCTTCTTCATTATTTTCCTCTTCCGTAGTTATGATGACACCGGTGGTCAGAGCTGAGCAAGCAACCGATGTAGCGTTAGTTATTGCCTGTTTAATGACAGTGACTGGATCTATGATGCCGTGTTCCTTAAGGTCTACTACATCACCTTCTCCCATTACGTCAATACCATCTCCAAAGTCCTCAAGCTTTTCGAGTAACGGTCCGTAGCGTAAGCCGGCATTACTCATCAATACTTTGAACGGAGCGAGTAGAGCTTCTTTAAGTAGCGCCTCGCCGTCTGTGGCTTCGCCTAAGCGTCTTGATAGTTCAATGTAGGTTGTTGCGCCACCCGGGACAATACCGTCCTTCAGAGCGGCCTCTGTGGCTGCTACAGCGTCATCAATAAGGTACTTGGTTTCTTCGGCTTCCATTTCAGTATTACCACCAACACTGATCTGCCCGACCTGGGCGTGGAGTTGGGCGATACGCTTCTCAAGTTTTTGGCGGTCAAATGTACCGTCAGTTTGTTTAAGTTTAGCTTCGATGCCTTTGATATAATCTGTAACATCTTGCCCGCCAGTGATAACCGTTTCTTTATTAGTAGTGACGAGCTTCTCACACGTACCTACTTCTTTTGGAGATAGGTCTGTAACCTTCTTGGAGAATTTGTTGCCAACCGGGACAGTACCAACAAAAGCTGCGAGGTCTTTCATTAGTTCGAGGCGTTGTTCACCGAAGCCCGGTGCTTTAATGCCGATGATAGCAAACTGGTCTGCACGCATAATCGCTTCGTCTTCAAGGTCCTTCTTGAACTCTTCGGCTACTATTACTAGACCATCTTTGCCTTGGTTGTAAAGTTCTTGGAGTAGTGGCGCTACATCGCGTAAGCCGACTGCTTGTTGGGCTACAATAATAGCCGGGTTGAGCATGGTTGTCGTTTGGGTGCGGCTATCGCGGATCATCATAGGGCTCATCACCCCTCGGTCAAATGTGTAGCCTTCAACGACTTCGTACTGGGTGTATGGCTTCGACCCGACCTCCACAGCGACAAGACCGTCCTTGCCGAGCTTGTGGAACATTGAGCCAACTTCCTTACCAACTTGCTTGTTCTCAGATGATATAGTGGCGACTTCAATCGCTGCCTTCTCACTCTCTACAGGTACTGACAAGTCTTTTAGCTCTTCAAGGGCCTTCGCTGAAGCGTCACGAAGTTCCCGGCGGAGTACCATAGGGTTCTTGCCGGTTTTGATTTTATCCATGCCGTCTTTAATGAGGTGGTATGCGAGTACAGTAGAGCTGGTCGTACCGTCGCCTACGTTGTCGTTAGTCTTGCTAGATGACGCTTTAATCATCTCAATACCAACCCGAGCACCCGGGCTGACACCGTCTACGCTGTTTATGGCTTTAGCTACCGTGACACCGTCATGGGTAACGATTGGTTCACCGTATGCTTCAATGACGCCGTTTTGGCCTTTTGGACCGAGCGTAGTGGACACGGCCTTATAGAGAAGTTCTGCACCTTCGAGGATTTGCTCTTTGGCTTCATCGCCGAATATTAACTTACGCTTCACCTTGGATCTCCCACATTAGAATGTTAGGGTTCCATTTCACAAGTGAGCCATCTTCGGTCAAGCCGTATAGGACACCCGTGAACGAGTCAAAGGTTATTTGTATTACTTTCATTTATCATCTCCGAATTGATCTTTTTTAATCCCGTTGCCGATTACTCTGAACTTATCGTCTGGGAGGTGTGGGCTTAGACCGCGGTGGTAGTCTGACTTCACCATGTATGTAACCCCTGGTAGATCTTCCATGATTTCCTCGGGCATAACATCGTGGATGTCGGCAAGCTTAACTTTGGCGTCAACTGCTTTGAGGTATTGTGGAGAGCGCCATGCGATGAATACGTTGAACGTGTCCCGAATGTCTATTTTCTTCCAGTGGCGGTAGTGAACCGAGTTAGCGCCTTTAACCCCGAAGACATCGTCGTCTAGGTCTGCCTCTCCGAATACCGTTACATCCCAGCCGAGCTTGGCTAGTTCGCGGGACAGGTAGACTACAGCTTCTTCGCTGCCGCCCATACCTTTATCGAGCGTGTGTGGTCCCCACTCTTCGTAGCCTTCGCCACAGAAGATGACAATAGATTTGTCGTCCCACGTTTTAGGCTTCTCGACCATTTGACGTAATGGGCGTATTCTTGCGTCGTATTTGATGTCGTTGCAGAGAGCTTCCCAGAGTGCTTTATCGCTAGAGAAGAATTTGCGGAACTTTGGAATAAGTTGTGTAAATGTCTCAGCGTCTGCTTCATCTAAGAATACGTCGTATTGCTCTTGAGCGGTTTTATTGTGTGGTATCTTTTTCAGCCAAGCTAGTGCTCGGTTGTATCGCTTAAGCATAAACTCGCAATGAGCTGCTATGAGCTTTGCTCTCTCCCGAGATGTTGGGTCCCAGACTGACAGTGTCTGTGGATCTGGTTTTGCCTCGGAAGTTCTAATCCATTCCAGGGCTTCTTCGTAATTGCCTTGGTCCTCTTCAAACTGAGCCATAAGCCAGTACGCCATTGGGTATTCTGGTTTTAGTGTCATTGCCTTTGAGGCGTACTCAAGTGCGAGATCGTGCTGGTCTAGGAAATAAGCACACTCGCTGAGTGCAGCTAACGCACGGTAGGAGTCTTCGACCGAACCGCCGACGTTGAGGTACTCGCTCAAGAGTTCAGCCGCTTTGTTGTAGTTTCTGAATGTGAAGTTTGACATGCCAAGATAGTGTAGGTATCGTGGGTCTTTGGTTTCAGCGTAGGCTTTTTCAAGTATTTTATGATTACGCTTAGCGGACTCGATAGGGTCTTTGTTTGACAAGTGCTTTACTTCGTTGTCTAGTTTGTGTGTAGTGTGATCGTTGTCATTGATACATGTCTCGTGTACCCAACCACGCCACTCGAAACCAATACCCATGCGGATAAGTCGTTCGCGCCAGTGACGAGTGATACAGTTACCTCGTTCGTCTTGTGCGTAGTTGTATGGAAGGAACACAGCGTCGATGTCGTTCTCTTCCGCGAGGTCTACCATGCCGGGGATCACAGAGAAGTCAAAGTCATCGTCTGAGTCTACCCAAAACGCGAAGTCTGAATTACACATGGCGAAGTTAGCATTACGAGCGTCATCAAATCTATCGTTCCACTCACGCCACTTGACAGTCATTATAGGATATTTCTTAGTAAGTGTTTGGAGTTTGTTTGCCGTTGGCTTGTCAGACACGGTTAGGTTGATCTCGTCAAAGAACGGTTCAGCCTTTGCGAGAAGAGCTGAAACCTCATTATACTCGTCTTTAACGATCATCTGTAAGCTTACTGTCGCCATTAGTCTCTACTTCTCCTTGCCTCTGCTACGAAGCGGTTTACAATTTTTAGTGAACGGTGATAGCGCTTTAAGTCGCCTTCGGCTCGGCCGGAACGCCACAATTCTTCTAGCGTTGGGATGTCGTCTTCAAAAACGAAAACAATCACCTCGCGCTTATAGTCATTAGGGTCTTGCCTGGTTGTTACTATCTTGTGCCCCATGTAATGCAAGAACGCTGCATATGGTGTGTCGCTGGTCTTGTACGGTTCAGGGCTAGTTGAGGGAGCGGCCGGTGTCGGCATCGTAGTACCTCTTTCTTTTTGTTTGTTTAACTGCCCGGGCACGGTCAAGCGCTAGATAACGAAGTGCATCCATAGCGTGGTTATTGACGTCCTCTGGGACATTTGTAATTTCACCTGATGCGTCACGGATGAACGAGTAGCACTCGAACTCCCTGATCGTAGCTACGCAGTTTTTGTATATAAACAGCTTCGGCTTGCCGGTGCTCTCTCGAACATGCAGCATGGCACGAAGTTCTTTAATACCGTCAGCGATAGAGTCTGCACCCTTTTTGCTGGCGGTTATCCTGAAACGGCGTTTGCGTAGGGACTCAAGCTCGAAGCGGGCAGCGCCATCACCAATAATCCGGGTGTAGCGGTCGTCGCCCATTTTGTCCTTAAGTACGTACACAAGCTGGTCGAGGTGGAGGTCCTTCTTGTAAACTTCGTCCATGATCCACCAGTTGCCGTCAAAGTCAACTTTAATGAATACCGCAGCGGTAGGGTCTGTCATACCGAAGTCAATGCCGGCAATATAGGTCCCATTCTCTGGAACCATGCTGAGCTTATCGAATACATGTGTTTTGCGTTTGAATTCTCCGTATACCAGTTGCGTAGGATTAGTGAACTCAGCCATCCATTCCTGGTTGAACTGGTCGATCTTACCTTCCTTCTCATACTCTTGGCGAGCCTCTTCAAACTGAGATTTAGGAAAGTAGATATTGTCCTTGGCGGTTGCGTGTGAATAAAAATACCGCTCGTCGTCAGACTGGGCGGTTTGGACTAGATCGTAGAAGTGATTATAGATGCCGTTAGGCGTAGAGATATATACAGCCCAGCCGTCTCGGTCTGCAAGAGCTGGGCGTATAATCGTGTCGAACAAATACTTACCGTCTGGGATAAACGCGTACTCGTCCATTACCGCACCACAGATACCGGTCCCACGGAGAGAGTCAGGGTTGTCTGCACCCTTAAGCTCAATGCGGGACGGAGGAAGCTCCGGGTCGTGGTTGACGGTGATTTCTCCGGCAGTCGTCGGTATCTTAAGACCGGAGAGGTGATCGAACGTAATGCTGAGCTCTTGCTCATTGAACGTCATGAAGTCACCTTTATACCGCTTACATATGTCACGCCAATAGATTGCTTTGGCTTGCTTGTATGTAGGCGCTATGATGTAGTATGTCCCCTGGCGGAGCATAGCTTCAAGCACTACTTTTTCCCAAACGGCTACAGATTTACCGGTACGTCGGCCCCAGTTCAGGACCTTATAGCGGTGATTGTCTGCGAGGAACTCGGCTTGTTTGGGGTGGGGATTCGGCAAGAGTAATGCCATGTATCATCTTTTCATTTTGTTTTTGTTTCGTAATAACGCGCAGACATGCTGCGCGGCTAGTTTTGCTTTTCACCTGGGGAGCGAAGAAATGTCCTAGCAAAAGAACCACGTGGGGACAGTATAGCACAGATTGCCCCAAAAGTCAAGCATAAGTTTTATGCGAGGAGTTTGCTAAGGAGAGGAATGTTGGGGCCAGAGATTATGTTATCGCCAACTTGGATCATCGGTACCATCATGTTTCCGGACTTACGGACAACTTCACCAGCGAGGTCTGGGTTGTCATCAAGGCTGAGCTCAGTAAACGCGATCCCCTTTTTATTCATCCATTGTTTTACCATTCGGCATGGAGCGCATGTGTTTTTTGTGTAGATCGTTACTGGCATTGGTTTGTACCTTTGTTGTTATTTAATTAGGGCATGACCCCCCCTTATCCTGTGAAGAGTGGGGAGACAGCGGAGTCGGCCCTCTTTTCAGGAGCTGGGAGTTTTGTGTTTCGAGCTGTCCTTCCGGTTTCTCTAGGCGGTCCCAAGTGTGTTAAAATTGGTTGTCTTAGGGACGCTTTGTCGGTGGGGGTCCGGCGAGCCGATCCTGTGCCTAGTCCGGGGATGTTATTCCTTGTTTGGGTGACCCTTCCGCTTATTAGCGGCTTCACACGCCGTTGTTGAGGTTCGCCCTCTCAGAGCAACGATTCAGCCAACCGTCCAAGGTTTGTAGGTTTTTGTTATCGTGAGTTTCCTAAAAACTTCGCAGACCGAAACAATTTGTTTGGCCCACGCCGGAGAAGAAATCTGTGGGGATGTTCTTTTCTAGCGCAGTTCTTGTATTGTACACCAAAACGCTTCCGCTTTCAACCCCTTTTTACTAGAAAATGTTGTGTAATCTACGTTCGTAATCTTCTTGACATTTTGTACAGTTTTGGTATAATGTATATGCACTAACAGATTCCATTATGTTCGTATACTCCTAGCCCGAAGTGTACAGAGCGGAACTGCGTAACAGCAAGGGCCTCTCCTTTCGACCACCTATTTCTGGCCCACGCGGTAGGTGGTCTTCTCTTTTTATATAGCTGTGGATAACTACATATTCACCTTGACAAGCATGAGCATCTTTAGTATAATGGAACTTGTAGATGACATCCCCGTGATCTCATCTCAAAACAAAAACAAAGTCCTACACGGCACAAATCCTGGGGCGAAATTATGGGTAAAGCCCACCCCAGGTACTCCTTTCTCTAGCAAACTACGTAATTGCTAGAGCCTGACACAGATGACTAAACTCAAAAAAGCCCTAAAAAAGATCTTACTAAAGATACTTCGGCGTAAGAAGCCACCTATGTCCGATGCTTATATATGGCCGGAGGAAGCTTCACACCCGCCATCTGCTTACAGAGCAGGGGACGAAACTATAGATGAGTACAATAGTCGGATTCCCGTAGGGAAACAACCACCGCTGCCGCCGCAGAGATATGATTATCTCGGCCGCCCACGCTGGTAATAATAAAAACAAAAAGGAAAAAACATGGCAAACGAAAACGCCTTAAAAGATAGCAACCGGCAGTACAGCCTTTTGGTTGAAAGCTCTACCGGCAATGAAACTGCTCGCGTAAAAGAAGGTGCATCTGGCGCCGGAACGATAGCAACAGAAGAATCTCAGGCCCCCGGCTATGAAGACGGTATAGCCAACAAAGCAGTTACCGAGGAACGCTATTCAACCACTCGTGTCACAGCAGACACCACCGTACTAACTGGTACTGGTTACATTAAA
>CAZNVG010000018.1:0-20802 GCA_964576475.1 uncultured Candidatus Saccharibacteria bacterium
GTTTTTCTTCTATGACCAAAAAGAAGACCTACGAAATAGCCTCATAGACAGCTGGCAGTTAACGCGCGGACGCAGTTTTGAAATGATTGGTGTGCTTGCAGCACAAATACCACTCTGTGTAGTCGGTGTTTTGAGTCCTCTGATTGCCAGCGCCGGTTTCACAACACGATATTTTCAGTTACGACACTTAAAGGCTCAGAAGCTTGAAAATAGCGTACGCCTACACTGGGCAAATTATGTTTTAGCCGTGACACTACTTTTAGCAAGTGGCTACATTGTTGCCTGGAGGTCCTACTCAGTTATCGATAATAAAAAACAGATCTGCTACCTAATCAGCAGTGATCAAGTTTCAGGACTTACTCAACAAGTCTGTCAAACGAAGGAATCGTGCCGTCAAGACCCTGTATGCCATAGCCGAGAGGTCAGCAACGACCCATCTATAATAATCTTCGATTAATTGGCGGAGAGAGCGGGATTCGAACCCGCGATGCACCTTGCGGCACATACACGCTTTCCAAGCGTGCTCCTTCAACCACTCGGACACCTCTCCGTGTCACTTCGCGCTTTAACTCAATCATGATAGTCACCTGATGGATTGATGTAAAGCAGCCCTTCCAAAAAGTCCAATCTGTTATTGCACGTAGCAACAGATGAGGTTAGACTATTATGCAATGAGTGTGATCGATATCAAGAATTTGAGTAAACTGTATGGCTTCGGAGATGCCACTACTGTTGCGCTTGACGAGATCGATCTAGAAGTTAAGAAGGGTGAATTTATTGCCATCATGGGGCCAAGCGGTTCAGGCAAGACTACCCTCATGAACATTATTGGACTTCTTGATCGACCAACCAGTGGGATTTATAAACTCAATGAAAAGAATGTATCGAGACTTCGACCAAATAAACAAGCAAAATCGCGAAGAGACAACATCGGCTTCATTTTCCAAAGCTACAATTTACTCCCCCGACTTAACATCGTAGATAACGTTGCACTACCTCTCGCTTACAAGGGCGTTCCTTTGGTAACGAGACTCATGAGAGCGCAAGATATGCTGGAGAATGTCGGCCTTCAAGATCGCCAATACTATATGCCTTATCAGCTTTCGGGAGGACAGCTACAAAGAGTATCTGTAGCGCGCGCCCTCATAAACAAGCCAAGTATTATTCTCGCCGATGAACCAACCGGCAACCTCGACACCGACAACAGCGAACTCATCATGGAGCTACTCCGACGCGTACACAACAAAGGGAACACGATCATCATGGTCACGCACAACCCCGACCTTACACGGTACGCCGATCGCGTCATCTACCTTCGCGACGGCCGAATACAGTACGACCAGGAGCTCCGCAAGAATGAAGTGGTAGACGTCGAGGAGATGACCGAATCAACTCCCAAGAAAGAGGCTTCTCAATGATGGTTATAACTTACATCAAGATGGCAATCGCAACTATACGTATGGCGAAAGTCAGAAGTGTTTTAACCATGCTCGGTATTATTATCGGCGTAACCTCTGTACTACTTTCTGTTGCATTTGCTCAAGGGATAAAACAAGAAACTACATCACAACTCAGCCAACTAGGAGACACCTTCATCACAGTTCGCCCTGGTAAAGTGGGTCAGCAAGACGACCTGGGTCGACTCAAAAGTCTTGATCTGAACACCGTGCTAAGCACCACTACTTCTACTTCAACCCTGACAGAACAGGATCTATCCCTAGTTTCAAAAGTTGAAAACATGGAGCAAGTTGCGCCAGTCATGATTCTTAACGGATCTATCGCTAACGGTCAGCAAGTGGTTAGCAGTGGCACAATTCTGGCCACTAACGCCGATCTACCTACAGTACTCGAAAAGAAAATCGACTCGGGTGCTTTCTTTGCTCGTTCGGAATCTGAAAAACGTTTTGTAGTGCTTGGCCATTCCATCGCTGGAAAGCTATTCGGTTCGGACGCACCCCTAGGGTCGAAAATCATGTTACGCGGACAAGAATTCACCGTCATTGGTGTTATGGCAAAGGAAAAGGCAGACTCAGTAAGTTTCGGTCCGAGTGTAGATGAAGCGGTTTTCGTGCCCGTCAGTGGTGGCAAAGTCTTAAGTGGTGGCGACGCTCGCTTCCAGTTCATTTACGGTAAGACTAAGAGTGCTTCTAGCATCGAACAGGCTTCGAAGGATATCTCAAATGTTATTAAATCGAATCATGGTGGCGAGGAAGACTTCTCTGTTATCAAGCAGGAAGATGCAATAGCGTTCACTGATAGCCTTAGCAGAATCATCACAACAGGCACGGCGCTGATAATGTCTATTTCATTAGTAGTAGCTGGTGTAGGGATTATGAACATCATGTTAATGCTTGTTACAGAGAGAACCAGAGAGATCGGAATACGAAAAGCACTTGGCGCAACGAATAGACAGATTTCACTACAGTTCTTTATAGAAGCACTCGTACTAAGCGCACTTGGAGGCCTTGTAGGCCTATTGGTCTCAGTGCTTACTGTTACTGCTGTTGACGCTTACACTGACCTACAGATGACGCTCACTTTACGTATGGTGGCATTGGCACTCGGACTCTCGATTAGTATCGGTGCAGTATTTGGTGTGTTGCCAGCAATCAAAGCTGCGCGCAAGGATCCAATAGTCGCACTGCGCAACGAATAGTCTTGCTATACTGCTAGCATGCTTACGGTTACCCGACAGGCGCCTCGATCGCGTCTTAAAACATTCAACGATATCCTGACGGTTATTGTCATATTCATGGGGATGTATATAGTTATTACCCCGCTCGCCCCAAGTATCTTGTATTGGTGGCAAAAACGTAGTGATTCAAATCAGGGATACAAATACCAGAGTAATCTCACCCAAACAGATGCACCAGACGACACCAAGAAAAAGGCAAAAAACCTTCCGAAACCCCCAAACAAAAGACTCTTCATTCCTGATATTCAGTTGGATGCAGAGATTTTCGATGGCAAAACGGCCGCTACTCTCGATAAAGGTATATGGCGACGTCCAAATACAAGCAGCCCGGACAAGGCCGGCAACACCGTATTGGTTGCACATCGCTTCACCTATAATGGACCCGCTGTTTTCTACCATCTTGATCTCATGAAAAAAGGTCATAGATTTGCTGTTTTCTGGGACGGAAAAGAATATGATTATGAGGTCATAGAAACAAAAATCGTTGAACCAACGGCGATTGAAATAGAAAACAACACAAAAGAACCGATTATGACGCTCTATACCTGTACACCAATGTGGACCGCCAAACAACGGCTTGTTATCGTATCAAAACTAATCTCGGAGACGCCAATTCAATGAGTGAACGAACGGGCACTATTATTCTTATCGCCCTGTTTATTGCCGCCATTGCATTTGTCTGGGTCCTCAAGAGCGAAGTTGGCAATAACTTCGTGGATACACTTTAGCGACGTTCTAATTCTCTCTGCTCGGGCGTTTCGTCGGGCCTAGCAAAGTCATCCTCAAGGCGCCATGTTGTGCCTATTTCAGGTGTAGATACTTCAATAACATCACAGTCACTCACACCCACGAGTCTATGACGCTGCCCTACCGCACAAGTGAAGCCCTTTCCGGAGACTAATTTAGTCTCAACTAAATTGCCCGTCTCGTCCTCCCATATAACGAGCGCATCTCCTTGCATCATAAACCAGCTCTCTTGCTTATGATCATGCGCCTGCAAACTCAATCGCTTACCTGCATTTATGTGAAGAATTTTTCCCATATACGGCAAATTATCTCTAGTCCAGTGAAGCTCATAGCCCCAAGGTTTCTCAATGCGCTTTATATAACCATCGACCGCAAACGAACTTCGATCAAACTGATGCTCATCGTATGGTGGGCTCATCCTAGCTCACTCTTAAACGTCTCAATAATATCCTTGCCGGGAGGGTCAATAGCATCGACATTGTTCAAGATAGCCAAATACACACTCACAAAATCGCCGAGTGTGATCGTATAGAGCAAATGGGCAATAAGACTAGCACCCTTCGCCTCTACCCGTATTGGCGACGGCCAACGCCCACTAAGAAGTTTCTCACTCAAATCTAAACGCTTGTTGATTCTCTCGTGTTCTAGATCTGAGGTTAAATACAAAATTCCATAGGGTTTCTCTACAGGATGCGATGTCCATCCCGTGAACTCGTTATGGTTGAACTCAGGAAAAGTGTTCGTCCACGCAACGTTTTTTGAGTTTTCATTGAAATTGATCTTCCACTTATACGCTGCTGGCTGCAATTTGGTTCCTGCATACACAACAACAGATCGTCCCATTAGCTCCAAGGCTAGTTGTTTGGCGAGATTTTGGTCAACTTTACTCGTAGCCAGCCAAGCTCTGCTCTCTGTTTCCAGAAACGTTAATAATTCATCGATGGGAAGTGTTGCGTTGTTTGGGCTTACCACCCCTGCACGCCCCGCAATAACAATGAGCGCCTTTAGGCCATAGAAGACCCCGTACCGTGGTTTGTCTATCTTTGGCAAACGAGCGAGTGGATAGTTTTTTTGCTCAGCAAGTTGTGCCAACTTTCCGCCAGATGCTATGACGACAATTTGTGCATTCTTTTCTTCTGCCTGAGCAAGTGCCGATAGCGTCTCCTCTGTATTACCCGAATAACTTGAGGCTATGAACAGTGTATCTTCGTTAACGTACTGTGGAATATCGTACGTTCTTACTATCTCGAACGGCAAACTGAAACCCGGCCACACATGCGCCACTTCAGCCGCAAGCGCCGACCCACCCATTCCTGCAAAGACAATATTTTTGTAGCTATGCTGTTCTATTTCAATATCAAAATCATGTGCCAACTGACGGTACTGCTTCTCTACTAATCCGAGCGCATCGAACGTATCTCGCTCATGTAGTAACTTCAAATCATCGAGCATTAAACCCTCCTCATGTGAGTACTTATTATGCTAAGGATTGCACAAAATAGCTAGAGGCTTGCCCCGCTCGAGTATGGCGTGATAGCATAAGCGTAGTAGAAAATAGCAGTAACATTCGAGATAAAGGGGTGGGGAATGTTTGGTAACGACGATCACAAAAACGACAATACGACCGAGGAGAAGCCAGCTTCAGATTTAGCTGACGCAGTTGCTGCTCTCAGTAACAATCCTGCGACGCCTCAAGACACATTTGCAGCCGCACCGGCCAGTGATAGCCCAGCGAGCGAACCAGCAACACCCGATCCAACACCTGCGAGTGCCCCAGCGGAAACTCCGAGCGCTACACCTTCACCTTCTGACGCCAGTGCAGCATACCCAACACCCAAGATTGATCCGGTTACAACTGCTGCAACAGATGCAATACTGACTCCCCCTATCGATCTACCCACGCCTTCGATCGGTGGCAAGGATAACAACTTATTAGACATCAAGCAGAATGCCCTCGAACAACTTCGACCTCTTGTAGATCATCTCGACTCTGTGCCTGAGGAGAAATTTGATGCACTTATGATGATGATACGCGCCAGTGATGATCAAGGACTTATTCAGCCCGCATATGAATCAGCACAGAAAATAACTGACGACAAGAAACGTGCCGAGGCACTGTTGGACGTCGTTAACGAAATTAATTACCTAACGAACAATAACCAGTAGATATTATTCAGTAGGGCCGCTGCGGGGCAAAGATTCTGTTGTTGTCGGCGTACTTGTTGATGTAGGGGGATTCTGGGGTTGCGTGATCGCAGGCTGCGCAGTATCGTCTTGCTTAGGCTCGTCTTCTCGCTCAATGCTACCTTTCTGAGGTTTCTCGGTCGTAGCCTGTGTGGTCTCATCGTTTTTAGCAATCTTGCGATACAACCATCGCCCACCACTAAAAGCCAACCAGAGGAAAGCGGCAAGAAATATTAACGCAACAATCAGCGTCAGCACCGACAGGATTGTATTTGTCCCCCGATTCACATCTGTACTAACCCGCGCTTCTTTACGACTTTGTAGCCAGTCCTTGATTCTACTCACGTTACATCTCCCTGCGTTAGATTGCCGCCCACTACTTGGCTTTAATCCTACTCGTTATGCCTGCAAAAACGCAAGTTGGACGTATGATCCAGTTTGATTTACTGCTAGACTAGAACTGATTCGGAGGGAATCTTTTGGCAAGGGGTAGCGCAACACCAAATCAGTTATCATTTGACGGCAACCAGACGGTTGGCGATCTAAAAAGCAGGCTCGAAGAGTTTGGAGCTGTTGAGTTTGAACAAAATATTTCCGACTATCTCGTCGACCAGACCATTGAAGCCTATGCAGACTTTACCGATAACGTACCTGAGGCAACCCTCGAGACATACAATAAGATGATCGTCGCCGGCAATGATTCGGCATGGGTTTGTAAGAGACTCGACAACCCAAGGCGGCGATTCGCTGGGGTAAACTCCGGCGACTTTGAAGCAAATAAGTCCATGACAAACATTTACAGACCCGGCAAACCCGCAGGCTATACAAACCGCTCGATGCAGATTCGGGCGCTCAGAGAATTGCGCGACATGGACGTGGCAGATGACCCAAAGGAATTCTATCACTCAGACGCATGGACGACCCGCGATATTCAGCGACAGTTTGCTCACTATAACTGGGGCGCTGTACCAGCAGAGGTAAATCGACTACAACAAAAACTAGATGTAGTGCACAGGCTTGCATCGACAGCTATGCAGGGATTCTTGCGCAACCTAGAAGATATCCACCCAGATCTTCCAAAATATGTCACTCCACAAGACCTGCAAACAAGCCCTATTCGCATTAATTTCTATCACCCAGGTCAAGGAACCGTACTCGCGAGCAAACATAGCGACAAAGGCTTTTTCACAGATCAAATTGCCGAAAGCCACCGTGGACTCCGGGTCATGAACCCACAATCAGGAGAGATGCAACTGATTGAGCGAGAGGAGCCAAGTAGTGGACTTTTCTTTCCCGCCTGGGCATTTCAGAACAGTTTTCCGAATAGCCCGTTTAAGGCGGCCGAACACGATGTGATCGATGACGATCGACCGAATGACAAGCGCAAACTCTATGGAAAAAACGTCGTTCGGTGGTCGATGATTTTCTTCGTCAATTCACACTTAGCAGGCTATGCCGCCGATCGCTCGTTAACGCACAAATAAAAGGGGCCGAACAAGTGTTCGACCCCTTTCCTGTTGCCAAAGCTTGGCTACATCATTCCCATGCCACCCATGTCTGGCATACCGCCACCCGCAGGTGCTGCCTCGGGAACGTCCACTATCAAAGCGCCCATTGTCATGCTCGTACCAGCAATTGATACGGCGTTTTGAATCGCTTCTTTGCTCACTCGTGCGGGGTCAATGACGCCGACACTCTTGAGATCAACGAGCTTACTTGGCGCATTTACATCAAATCCTTGCCCCTTCTTTGTGCTTTCAAGTACTTTCTCGAGTAATGCTTCATGATTCAAACCAGCATTAAACATCAACTGACGGAATGGATGAAGTAGAGCTTCTTTAAGAATTCGTGCACCTGGTTCATCTGCCTTGATTGTTTTACTGAGATCAACGTAAGTGACTCCTCCGCCAGGAACAATACCCTCATCCAATGCTGCCTTAACAGCATGCACGGCATCATCAACGCGATCTTTTTTCTCGTTGATTTCTGTCTCGGTAGCACCGCCAACTTTAATGACAGCAACCTTGCCATTGAGTGCTGCACGTCTCTTTTCAAGGTTTTCCTTATCGTACTCAGATGCAGCTACCTCAACTTGTGCATTTATCTGATTGATGCGATCAGTGACAGCAGTCGAAATCCCTGCGCCTTCAATGATCGTAGTTTCGTCTTTTGTGACAATCACCTTACGAGCAGCTCCAACCATATCTAGCTCAGCATTCTCGAATGTGTATCCTCGATCTTCCGAGATGACTGTGGCTCCTGTGAGCACGGCAATATCCTCGAGCACTTCCTTGCGTCGGTCGCCAAAGCTTGGTGCTTTAACCGCTATCGTGTTGAACACACCTTTAAGTCTATTCAGTACAAGTGTCGCCAAAGCTTCACCATCAACATCTTCTGCAATGAGTACGAGGTCTTTCTTGCCGGCTTGCGCAAGCTTCTCAAGTAGCGGTAGAAACTCCTGAATAGAGCTTATTTTCTTGTCAGTTACGACAATTGCTGGCTTGTCGTACACTGCTTCCATTCGAGTTGTGTCGGTTACCATATATGCACTTACAAAGCCCTTATCAAAGGTAAATCCTTCAACGACTTCACTCTCGAGTGCCAAGCCCTGTCCTTCTTCGACAGTGACGACACCATCTTTGCCAACCTTATCGATGACATCTGCTATCAGCGCACCAATTTCCTTATCACCCGCACTAATGGTTGCAACCTCTGCGACACGTGCTTTTTTACCAGAAATGTCTTCTGACAAACCGCTAAGTTGCTTGATCACATCTTGAGCTGCAGCCTCGAGTCCTTTACGGAGCTCCATTGGGTTATGACCAGCAGCAATAAGCTTGTTTGCCTCGGAAAGAATACGGTAGGTAAGTACTGTCACGGTCGTTGTGCCGTCGCCAGCTACATCGTTCATTTTGGTAGCAGCTTGCTTGATAAGTTCAGCGCCAACTTTATAACCGAGCGTCTCGTCATCTACATCTGCCAATTCAATTGATTTGGCAACGCTTACACCATCATGTGTCACCTGTGGACCACCGTAGCCTTTATTGATGACTACATTGCGGCCTTTCGGTCCCATTGTGGTCTTAACGGCGTCATAGAGCGCCTTAGCGCCTCCGAGCACGCGTCGACGCGCATCTTCATCGTAAAAAATCTTCTTAGCCATTTCTCTACTCCCTTACTTAACTATTGCGACAACGTTTTTCTTAAATACGATTATGAAATCTTCTCTATCAACTTTGACTTCAGTCGCTTCGTACTGATTTTTATAAATAACCCTGTCGCCTACCTTGATAGCATCAACGTCTTTTCCGACGGCCACTACCTTGGCTGTTTTTGGTTTCTCCTGAGCATTATCAGGCAGATAAAGCCCCGACGCGGTCTTTGAAGACGCCTCTTCTTGCTGGACAACAATATAATCCTCGAGTGGTTGAATAGGCACATTCGCCATAGTAATCCTCCTTAATTAGACATAGCTGTTCGCTCATTAGCACTTTAAGTATTCGAGTGCTAATTTCAGCACTCATAGTATCCGATTGCCAATTTTGCTGTCAAGACTGGGTAATAAGCTCTGATAGCTTCGTGACGAGTCCGTTGAGACGATTAGAGTTACCCGCTTCGACATTTATGCGTAATAGCGGCTCTGTGTTGCTCGGGCGGACGTTAAACCAAGCATCCGGGTACGTCACAGTAAGTCCGTCTAGCCAGTCTTGTTCTCCATTCTCAAACGCCTCTGCAATTCGCTTGATCGCCGCGTCTTTGTCTTCTACCTCAAAGTTCGTCTCTGGTATTGCAACGTATTTACGATATTCATCTGCGAGTTCCGACAGCTTTTTGTCTCCAGAGTTGTATATGGCAACTGCTATAACCGCGGCTATCAGACCAGAATCTGCAAACCAGTTGTCTCGAAAGTAGAAGTGACCACTAGCCTCACCACCAAATGGCGCGTTAACGCGACGCATCTCCGCCTTAAGTGGACTATGTCCAACTTTTTGACGTACCGCATGTCCGCCGTTTGCTTCGATGGTTTCAGCAACAATCTTGCTATTGCGAACATCGTATACGATATTGCTGTCTGGAAATTTATGAAGAAAGTACTCAGCAAGTATGGCGGACATAACGCCACCTGAAACAATGCCACCCTTTTCATCAATCAGTGCCGCCCTATCACCATCACCGTCAAATGCGATACCAAGATCACACTCTTCCTGTTCCACCATTAACTGAAGATCTCTAAGGTTCGCAGGATCTAGCGGATTCGCAGGATGGTTAGGGAACGTCCCGTCGAGCTCGAAATACATAGGGATGATCTTCCATGGCACATGCTTCTCTAGACTAGGGATAATTGCGCCAGCCATGCCGTTTCCAGCATCAATCGCAATTTTGCTACCTCTAAGATTCTCAACTTCGACAAAACTTAGCACATGATCAATCCATGCATCGCGAACATCGGAGGTTTCTATCGTTCCTGTTTCTGTAGCATCTTTGAATGATCCCGCAAGCGCAAGATCTCGGACTTTATCCAGTCCTGTTTCTAAACCAACCGGCTTTGCTTCATCGGCACAAAACTTTATACCGTTGTATTCGCCAGGATTATGGCTTGCCGTAACCATGACTCCACCAGCATGTCCGTACTGACCCACGGCAAAATAAATCATGTCACTTGTAACTTCACCGATATTCACAACGTTTCTTCCCTGTGCAACCAAGCCGGCAATAAGCGCACTCGATAGCTGTTCTGAATCTGGTCGCATATCGCGCCCAACCGCGACCGAGCCCTGCTCTGGAAGCCAGTCGGCAAAAGCACGACCGATCTGCTCAGCTACTTCGACCGTTAGCTCTGTCCCTACCTTGCCGCGAACGTCATAGGCCTTGAAAATATCTCCAGTCACGCGTGTCCCCTCCAAATTGTTTATGCAGTTACTAGTATGACGGAGAATGTCAGAAAACGCGAAATTCTTGGCTTAGCTGTATTCAACTGTTGAAGCGATCAAGTTTTCTCTACGTATAAGGTCAACGATCTTCTCAGCACAGCGCTGTTTTTTGAAATCCTCACCTGCACCATCGCAGTCGCCTCTCACCTCACCCCGCTCAATGGTCATATCTTGGTCTACATCAAGAAGCTCTGTCACGCCTGCAGCGTCGGCAATTATCCACTTATCTTCCCTTTGCCCGTTACTAGCTCGTCGGATGTGCAGAATATACGCTTCATTCGCAGCTCCGGGAAAAGTATCCGGGTCAATTTCTGACCTATCGACGGATAGTGGTGCATAGATTTCAGTGAAGTCTTCTGGTCTATCGTTCGGATGAGGCGGCTTACGCACAATCATAATGCTGCCCCGCGTAAAGTCCTTGTCGTAGCGAGGTTTTGTAACATAGCGATAATACGACCCATTTGGGTCACCACTGGTATGCGGATTAGCGTCATCTACCGTTTCCATCAGATACGCTTTAACAAACTCGCTCTGAATCTTCGAAACGAGAATTTCGCCTGGGGTTTGTCTGTCTGTTACTTGCTCACTCATTGCAAAAAATATTATACCACTACATTGCGAGCTTTACGTCAATTTTTATCTATGCTACCTTGATATGGACTCATTCCCCAACAACAAGGAGGTTGATCTTGAAGATCGACGGAGTCAAGCATGAAGGTGAGTACGAGGAGTACGTCCGCTTCCGACTCGAACCCGCAGGGTGCGAGCCGGTCGTGATCAGTCTTCGTACCGACTATGAGCCGAATCGGATGCGTCGCCCAGGCGACACCATGGAGATCGCAACTCTCCACATCCACGCAGGCACTGCAACGCGACGGGCATGCACCGCCGCTGCACAGCGACTCGCCGAGTCGGTTACCGTGCACCTGGAGGGTGCTCACGGTAAGAAGCCCTGGATTCAGCTCCTGTCGACCATTTCGTTCTCGCGAACGGAGACGGTCGATCTGGTCACGGCGTTCTGCGCCAACCTGGAAAGCGCACTCGCAGCTCCGGCGATGGCAACTCGCCGTCAGTCCGCAGCCAAGAGCAGCGCTCGCTCCAAGACCTTCGTGAACACACCCGCCCACCGTCGATAGCTTCGGCAGGCACCGCAGTAAAGAAGGGGGGGGAGAAGCAGGACTCCAGCTGGGGGGAGTCCTGCACATCCCTTTTCGCCACAAGGGTGATTTGCACGGATACGTTCGTTGTTGATGCGACTTCTCGCTCCAACCTACAATCCATGCCGCATTTCACCCTTTCCTACTTTTATATGTCGTTTTGTATACATAGCTAGGCCTTAATCCTGCTACGATAAGACCTAAGTATGTCTACACAACACACAAACTATTTCTATCATTTGTCTGAAGACGCCCAGTTCTTACAAAGTAGTGAGTGGGCCGCATTTCAGGAAGCATTGGGCGAACGCGTTGTCAGTATGTCGGGTAATGACTGGCATTGGTCGGCGATTATTCGCAAGCGGCGCTATGGAGTATATCTAGACGTTCCCTACGGCCCTACGGCCTCTAGTAAAAAGGCTCATCGAGAAGCAATTAAAGCACTCATGCAATGTGCTAAATCAGAGCATGCGGTTTTTATACGCATAGAGCCGATCGGCGCCATATCTGAAGATATTCTTAAAGAGTTCGGAGCAGAACGCGCCTCTAAGAATTTTCAGCCACAACATACAAGCGTTATTAACCTTGAGCTAACTATCGATGAGCTCAAATCTGCTCTCAATAAGGGTCGTAAAAGTGCTGTAAACAGGGCGATAAAAAAAGAGGTACAGTACGAAGACTCAACAAATCCTAAAGATATCGAAGACTTCCTTGCGATGATTCATGAAACATATAAACGAACGGGAATCACTGCACACCCTGATTCTCACTACCAAATAGCTGCGAAAACACTACTTCCTACGGGAAAGGCTCGATTATATTTCGCCGTCTACAACGGTAAGAGAATTGCGAGTATCTTTGGTATTGATTCTCCAACAACGCGATATTACCTCTATGCTGCTAGTTTCGCCGAGGCACGTGATGTAGAGGCCGTCAGCTATCTCGCTTGGCAGACCATGATAGATGCCAAGCACGCTGGACTGAAGCGCTTTGACTTCTTTGGTGTCGCCCCACCCGACCAACCCAATCATCCTTGGGCAGGATTTAGCCACTTTAAACAGTCGTTTGGCGGGGAAATCGTAGAGCGTATTGGCACATGGGAAATCCCCGTCAACAAACCACTCTACAAAACCCTACACATGATCAAAAGCATCCGTTCTCAAGTCAAAAGATAGATTACACAATATTGACTTTTCATAAAGCTTATGCTAAATTAGTATTATTAAAACATAAAACAAACACAGGAATATAAAAACAATGATCACGCTCGAAGCACATACATCTCAGCAAGAAGGCACACAAATTACAGAGGTCGATATTCCCGCAAGTCAACTTACTGCGCAAGAGCGCGAGGCGCTAACAGGTATCGTTCGCGAATCAGTTCAGGCTCCTATCGAGGACCGTGCTGAGCGACTCATTGATCTACTGTCACAGGAAATCCCTACTGACAGTCTTGAAGGTACAACGCTTCTCGACGCTATTCTTGCCGCATCTGAGACCGCTTCTCCTGCAGACGTAGTGAAGTCGCGCGGTGAGGGCTTCCGTTTTCAGGTTGATCAGGACCTCGTTCCTGTTGGTGCATTCAAAGTAAGCGCACCTGCTATTGATAAACGAAGTGAGCAACGCGACAGAAGCTTCTCCCAGCACAGCGCTTCTGGCCCATATAAACAATGGCTCGGTCACAGCGGCCGATTAAGTGATGGATCTGTTAAGGCCGTTCGAAAAAACGGCAACTAGTTTTCGGTCGACAACATCTCGTTTCGAACGTCTTCAGCTTCGAGCTCCGCTAGCCCTTGGTTGCGCTTGAGTAGAAAAACAGCATCTAGAATACTGTGCGCCTGTGCTCTATTCGCCTCGATAGCCTTTGCTATGTCGGCACTTGACGCTGCATCAGGTTTTTCTGGATGGCGATTTTGGTATTCCTCAACAGCTTCCCAGACACCGACTTGTGTCACGTAACCTGCTAGTTCTTTATATCTATCGCCAACCTGCTCCGCACACTCAGCAGCTACTCGCTCATAATCGGCAAGTTGTTCTAGTTGCTGGGTTGTCTCATCCCTAAATGCTTCCATATACGTCTTTCAGTTAGATAATTCGTCGTTTTTGAATAATCAGCACAAGCACACACTTGTGGTTATCTAACGGGCGGGTTCAGTTGTTTGTTCACGCTGGATGCGTGAGTAAACAACGAACACCGTCCGACCGCACTTTGCGGATTTTTTAAACGGGTAGGCCGTTTACCTGTCCGAGACTTGAAGCCTCAAACCTTACGAGGTAGCTAGCGCGTGACGCGGACGAAACGCTCCACGAAGGGGCGCTGCTCCAGGTCGATCGCGGCGCGATGCTCTTCCCACAACTCCTGCGGAATCGTGAGCAGGCTCAACACCTTGATGATCAACCAGTCCTGGAGGCCCAAGATCCACTTGTCGTTCCTCGCGGAACGCCTCGGGTTCTCGGGCTCGTCGAGCTCCTTCCACAACGGGTGGAGGGTGTTGATCGCCAGGAGTCCCTGGGTGTGATCGAACTCCCAGAGCCGAGTCGAACGCTCGAACGGTTCGTGGCTGAGCCACAGACCGATCGAGTCATCTCCCACGACCTTGCGTCGCTGACCACGAGGACCCTTGGTACCCACGGGCGTGTCGCTCGGTCGATCCTTGGTGGGCTGCTTGCGCGGCCTACCGGATCCACCGGACGGCGGCTTGTCGGGGTCGGCCGGAGCCAGCGAACGTTCGCTGGGGTCGTCCTCGAGTTCACCTTCACGCGGCGTGTGGTCCGTCGGCGAAACGCGACCCGCGGCGATGCCGTTGAGCAGAAGGTCTCGCAACCGACTGTTCTTCGGATCTGCCAGCAGCTCACGCAACCGGTCCATCGACTGCTGACCAAGGGCCTGATGACGCTCCTCGATGGAACGCCGGCGATCCTGGTCGTACAGATCACGACCGACCGTCTCGAACCACTGATCGATCACCGTATACAGATCGACCAGCGATTCGTCGTACTCGAACTTCGTACGCTCCTCGTGGAGCGTGATGTTCTCGGCCTTGATGACGCCTTCGAAGAAGCCGCTGCCGAGAGCACTGAAGCCCTCCGTCGTGTCGTGCCAGCCGGCCGCACGCGCTTGACGCATGAACTCGCTCCAGGTGACCCCGGACGAGCTGTCGAGCTCGGTGACCTTGACGCGACCCGCCAGCTTTCCACGACGCTTGACGGCGCGGTACAGCTCGAAGCGGACCTTGCCCACCGTGTCGCTCTCCACCGTGAAGACGGGAAGCTGCTCGCCGGAGTACGGGATGGGAACGATGTCTCGGTTCATGATCGTGCCGTCGGTTTCCCGCAGCATGACCCTCACCTTGATGCCTCGTTCGAACATCACTTCACCGAACTTGTCGATGATCGTCTCCTCGAAGTTGTCGAGGTTCACCATGGTGATCGTCCGGTCCTTGAGGAGACCGATCATGCTCACCACAGTACGCCACTTGGTTCCGAGGTCATCCGCTGCAGCCCTGAAGGGCGTCGGAATCGTCGGAAGCGTGGCCATCCCTCGACGCGGAATCTCGATCTTGCTCGCGGCACGCTGGATGCGGGCACGCTCGAAGGTCCATTCCATCGGGGCTCCGCCCTCGGCCTGGCTCGAGAACAAGTACTTGTCGCACTTGCCCAACGGGCTGATCAGACCGCGACCGAAGCGACCGAGACGGTCCTTCTTCTTGATCGAGCTGCCGACACTCTGGAGCGCCTTGGCGAAGAGGTCGGGCGTGACTCCTCGACCATTGTCGGCGACGAACGCGGCACGCTTCTCGAGGTCGAACACCACACAGATGAGCGTGGCATCACCATCGATCGCGTTCTGAACGCACTCGACCGCCGTCAACGGCAGGCTGGGGTAGGTCTTGGAGACCGCGAGCAGGATGTTTCCGCGATGGAAATCCAACTCATCGGTCAGGACCTTTGCGGGGCTCACTGATGAGCTCCGCACATGTAGTGGGTGGATGGGACGGGGCGGGACAGCATGAGAAACTCCTTGTTGGGGTCTGTCCGGGTGGAAACTTGCCTTGCATGATGTGTCAGAAGTTCGACACACCACCATTCTTCTTGAACTCACGTGCTCGCTTACCCCGGAGGGAAGCCAGCGTCTGGAACAACGCCTCGTACGCATCATGACCGAAGATCTCACGGAATTTCTCCCGCATCTCGTCGGTACACGCGTCCGAGTTCACATACTCCGCCAGAGGCGAAGCAGCCTTCAGCTGGCTCGCCAGCATCAGTAGTGGCAGCTGACTTTCGTCTTGCCACGCAGTGTCCCGTACTTCAGTTGTCGGCCGTGAAGCCACACGAGAGGGCGCTGCCTTGGTGGGCATCGCTTGTGATCCTCCCTGAAGTCGTGCAACCTCCTTCTTGAACTTGTCCGGTACACGAAGCTTGGCCTCTGCCAGCTGTACACCGTAGAGCTCTTCGAGGTCCTTGACCTTCAGCTTCTGACGATTGACAGGAGTGGTGGTGCCACGAAACGTGACCCAAACCTGCTGATCGTTCTTCAGCTGCAGGATATCTCGAACCTCTTCGAGAGTGATGACGCCAAAGCTGTACAGCTCGCACACGTACATCGCCAACGGGTTTACGCCATCGAGCTCCGTGGACGTGAATCCGAGAGCTCGCAGCACAAACCACAGCTTCATCAAGGCAGCGCCTCGAGGAGGCTGATCGCCCATCGTCCACCGATAGACGGTTTCGTGTCGACATCCGATGAACGACGCGAGATACTTGCGTCGTTCAAGAATCCGATGGTCGTCGTTCTCGAGGAAGCTCTTCACTCGTCCGAGGACAAATGCTTGTAGATCCTGGACGTCCATTTCTCACCTATCCTTTCCTGGTCCATAGGTAAATGCTACCTCTTGTCAAACTACAACCTTCGGCAAAGGATACTCCCTGCAAAGATCAGTTCATACTTATACACTAAAAAGACACAAAAGTAAAGCACTATAACAGGGTGGGTTGATCTTTCGTCCTTTTGGACTCATCAGAACACACTTTGAGTACAAAATACGTACTCACATGTATTGAGATCATTGGGTCTAAGGCAGCGGTAGGTGTGTGCGATACGCACTACATACTACCGCCGCCTTAGAGCGACCCATGGTTTCGGAGAGAGCCCCCAGCATGCTCTCTCACTCCTTGGGAAGGTACTTGCCCGACAGGTCGTCGATCGTCTTCTCGAGTTCCTTGACGGCCGGCTCACTGAGAACGCTCAACTGCTGCTTGAGCGCATCGCGTTCGGCGAGCAAATCATCACGCTCCTGCGTGAGTTCACGCAACGACACCGTCCATCCCTCCGAGGAAGTCTGTGCTTCGGACAGGAGCTCACTCACGCGAGTGTTCGCCGACTCCAAGTCAGAAGTCAGCTGCTCGATCCGCCGATCCATCTCCTCGAGAAGTGCCTTGTGCTTGACGGCATACTCGCTCGGCAGAACGGTCGGCTCATCGCTGTCTTCTTCGACAGGCTTCACCTGACCGGTTTGAGTCTGGAGTCGCTTGCGCAACGAACGCAGTTCGCGGACGCTCGCACGAGCTTCCTCCATCTCGTTCCAGCTGATGGCAACGACATCCTCGCCGAGGATTTCCATCGCCAACACGATCGGCCACACCCGGTAGATGTAGCGTCCACCCACCTTGGGCTCACGACGACCGGTCGATCGCAGCACACCGAGGCGCTGCAACAACTCCATGATGTCCTTGCTGCTCGCCCCTTCGAGCTGAAGTCCGTCGAGGATCTTCTTGAAGCCGATCGGTGCCTCCACTGCAGCCGACTCCATGTCGGATGCTTTGCGGAGCTCACCCAGCACCGAAACCAAGGCTTCGTGCAGAGCGATCGGCTCTTTCTGGCCTTTCCATCTGACCATCGGCACCTCTGTGGTTGCCATAAACGGCACCTCCCTTGTCAATTGTCCATTGTTGGACGCAACCCACTCACTCGAGTGAATTAGTCATACTTAATCACAAATTCGAGTGTTTCGCAAATACTCAGTATCTCTGTTACCTTTCGTCCTTATTGGACTCATCAGAACGACTATACAATTCGTTGAGGTAACTTGGGGTGGGCGAGTGGTGCGAGTAAGATCAGGACAACCCGATCAATTACTCTGCGCCACCCGCCCGTGCACATCCCTACTAGATATCGCCAACTCTCTGCGCATACCGACGTTGAGCTCGATTGAGCACCGGTCCGGGTACCGAACGCGTTTCGATGTCCGACACAGCCGCCATCAGCAAGTTTGCATCAGCGACCACAGCCGCATCAAGCAGACGCGCTTCGAGAAGAGCTTCGACTTCATCGAGCTTGCGCGACTTTGACCTAAGTTGCTGCTCGAGCTCCTTCCTTGACGACTCGCTCGCCAACAGTTCAGCTTCAAGCTCTTCAACGCGAGCATCAAGCGCCGTCAGTAGCTGCTGCACTCGCTGGGCTGTCACCTGGCTCAGTCCAGTCGTGTCGGCAACAGTGTCTTCCAGCACTTCAGTCACGGCCACCGTCTCTGCTCGACGCACATCGTCAAGCTGCCTCTGCAGATCAGCCAGCTCTTCGTTCAGTCGGCTGGTCAGCAGATGAGACTCTGCAAGGCTTGCCTCGATCGACTCCAGTGATCGTTCTCGCTTCACAGCTTCACGCCGTAACTGATCGATCAGCGCCTCACTCCCCTCTTGCTGCAGGATCAGGTACTTGACCAGCTCCTGAAGTACGTGAGGATCGTCTGGCAGATCATCATCTTGCTCGTTTTCGGCAGACGACGCCTCGACAAGCCTGATGAGTGAACACCGAGGACGATCGTCCTTAGTGGTTCCTGCCCAGAGAATCTCCAGTACCCCTTCACTCTCGAGCGCTCGGCATTCACGTACGAGTGCGTGCAACTCACGAGCGTTGTCTGTCCAGTTCGGACACAACTTCATGGCTCCAGCTAGATGCTGAAAACCCTGATGCCCGCGAGCATGAATGATCGTGCCACCCCTATCTCTTAAGGCACCGATAATCTGTTCTCGCATTTTTGACATGCATCCCCCAATGTAAAAAGTGCCCAAAAGGGCGCGACCCAGGAACTTCCTGAATGTATACTTATTATTCAATATCAAAGCGCTTGAAGCAAGCACTAGCAATAGCACTAAAACGTTCATGATTGATTTAGTGCTGTAATGTGGTATAATTAGCTCATGGAAAAACCAACTGACGTGCCAATTTCAGAGGCTATTGCACAAGAAGAAGATCCGACCTATATTCGTGCCCTAACCTTACTACGGTCTGCTTTTGGTGAAGAAGTAATGGTAACTCGCGGCGATCATGGTCTAGAAGCTCATGAGCCCGACTCGTTAACTAGCTAAGGTCATCCGATATTCTTGCGATATTTGTTGCAGCCCATGCAGCATTTCTTTGGTGGCCTGATCGAAATTGACTCTTTTCCCAGACACGACATCTGCAAAGTCGAGTACCTCAATTGAAGGATCGTATTTGCGACTAGAAGCGCGTGTTTTTAATTGAATTCTTCGTGTTTTTCCGTCTGTATCCTCAATAATTACATCGTGATTAGGGCTCAGGTGTCGCCCATGATTTTCATTTGTCTCGCCGCGCCATTCAGCGTCTTCTCTACTCGTGGCACTACGCACACTCGTTGTGTCTATCCTCTCGTCGGACCAAAGCGCAAAACGCTCGTTTGCAATAAACGACCACTCAAACAATGCACCGATAGTTTCGTCGTCAAAATGACCCGCTTGAGCTAATTCTGCTACTTGCGCTATTGCGGCTACCTCTATGGCTGCAAAGCTACGATCGTATTTCTTGTTTGCTTCTACACGAAGTTTTCGTGCAACCGCCGGATCTTCCTTGCTAGCTCTTTCAATATCGAACTCATATTGTGTTCTCGCCGAAAGATGCTTCAGATCGATTCCAAGTAGTAGTGCGTTTGTTTTGTATGTCTCATCAACTGCATAAGTAGGATTCGTGCCCTCCCACTCTGTGCCTGACTGAATTCGGTCTAACTGATTAAAAGCAAGGGTGATGGCATGCGCTTTCACGACTCTATCATCACTCATTCGAGCAATCTCGCTCAACATGTACGCATTATCGAGCTTTACGCCCATCGCTAGACTTCTGTCTCGATGTTCAAAACCGTAGGTCATCTCAGCTGCTTTCACCATATCCGGTAGCGAATCTTCGAGTGGATTCAGTGGACCGAGTGTGCGGTACCAATATCGAGCCCGTTCGCTTGGGCTGCGATACTTACCTGCTGATTCCGCGCTCATTGCTTTGCGCACACCCTCAAGTGCAAGTGTCTTAACCATATTTGCAACACGCTGCTCATCCGGGTCGTGTTGTGCTATTTCCTGCCAATATTGCAAATAGCCAGGATCTTCAACTGGCGCACCGACAGCTGCCTGCATTTCACTAAAGCGTTCTTCTATTTCTGGTTTTTCGTATGACATATGTGTTTTTTTGATGTAACACATAAACATTAGCATTTAATTGTACTAATGTCAATTTAGGGTTATTGGCGCTTTAGGATATTTCGCACAATTTCCCTCTCATCCCACGGCGTATGCTCATGTCCCACTATACGAAACTTTTCGTGACCCATACCAGTCACCAGCACTACGTCGCCGGCTTTGGCGTCTTTGATAGCGTCTTTGATAGCGTTACGGCGGTCATCATATTCTTTAACTTTCTCTGTACCGCCGCTGGATTCGATCCCTTCTAGAACTTCTTTTCTGATCTTCGCAGGATCTTCGGTATAAGGCTCGTCATCAGTTAGATAAATGACGTCGGCATATTCAGCTGCAACCTTTCCCATGATTGGTCGTTTTCCGGTATCCCTGTCTCCTGTAGCCCCAAACACAAGTCTAATTTTCTTAGCTCCCAACTCTCGAACAGTTATCAACACCTCCTTGAGCGCATCTGCAGCATGGGCATAATCCACGATCGTCGTGAATGATTTACCCTCTTCTATCCTCTCCATCCTGCCTGGTACAAATGCAAGCGCGGCAACACCTTTGGTTATAGCTTCATCACTTAGTCCCGCTGCTCGCCCAACCGCAACAGAAGCAGCGGCATTAT
>CAZNVG010000019.1:0-20797 GCA_964576475.1 uncultured Candidatus Saccharibacteria bacterium
GAGAGGACCGGGGTGAACGAACCTCTGGTGTACCAGTTGTTCTGCCAGGAGCATTGCTGGGTAGCTATGTTCGGACTGGATAAGCGCTGAAAGCATATTAAGCGCGAAGCCAACCTCAAGATTAGATTTCCCTATGAGCCCCCAGAAAGACGATCTGGTTGATAGGCGCAAGGTGTAAGTATGGCAACATATTCAGCCGAAGCGTACTAATAGGGCCATCGACTTTTTATGATCTCGCATGATTGTGGCCACGTCAGGCACAACCGTGCGAGAACAGACGCGACTAGCTATCGGTGTGTTTCAACTGAGAGTATGAATTCTCACTGAAAACCATCGACAACTACGTTACTATACGTATGTCTAAACAATTAGTGGTTATCGACGAATGTCGTCTCTTCAAAGACTATATTCGTCGGTGCCCATAGCGCTAGGGAAACGCCCGTTCCCATCCCGAACACGGAAGCTAAGCCTAGCAGCGGCGATGATACTACCTCAAGTGGGAAAGTAGCACGGTGCCGAATTATAGAGGAAGAGCCCCTACAGGGCTCTTTTTCTTTTCCCTAAATTATTTATTATGATAGAAGTGTATACCGTAAGCATTATATTTTATGAAAAATATGATTAGTGTATTGGCAAAATATCTATAGATATATCACTGGCAGTGTATTGTAAGAACTTTTGCGATAAAGCTAATTAGGTTACACTTTAGTTATGCCAGAGATATTACTAGTGCGTCATGCGCAATCATACGCAAACATCCGTGATGCTGCTTTCGGTAATGAAGAGTCACCTTTAACCGAAAAAGGCGTACAGCAGGCAGTAAAGCTACGCGACACCCTTGTCAGTGTGCACGATATAGAGCCGTCAAGTTATGAACGTTTCGTGCTTGCATCTATGTTCAAGCGACCTCAACAGACTGCTCAATCAGCCGGCTTCAGCAATATTCATACGAACGCAATCATAAATGAATCAGAAGTGCCTGTTGAGCTACTCAGGGGTAACATGGTCATTGAGAAGCATGCACATGAGCGTTGGGTCCCTCAAGAACTTCAAGATAGGGCCCGGAGGTTCTTGGATCTTGTGCATGGGGGAGCATTAGAGTATGAGCTTTTTTTTACGCACGGATTTTTCATCGCGGCAGTGCTTACCGAACTAGAGCAGCAAGGTCTGTTGTCTGAAAGACATGTGTTTGATGAAAAACGAGGATATATCCCATACCTTGCTACGGTTACACCCGTGACGCTATAGATTTTAAGACCAGTTTGCTCGTATGACCCTCGCTATTTCCTTAGAAATAGCGGCTGAAGGGACGTGCTTACGGGGAAGTATATTCAAGTATCGCCCAGGACCGGGGTCGGCAAAAGTTTCTCCTTCGAACATGAATGGCTGATTGGTATACCTTGGCTTGATATGCCAATGTACATGCGATGCCTCTGGTGGGGTAGTGTCTGGTGCATTACGAAACGCATCGTTTTTTAGGCAGGAGGTATTGAACGTGATAGGGCTAAAGCCTGCTCTGAGCGCTCGAAATAGTCCGTTCCTTAAGATGGTAAACTCATTCTCTTCATCGGTGGTGAGATAGTCTAGCTCGGGTGCGTGCCGTTTTAGGGTGATAAAACTAGTGCCTAAAAGAGTTTGGTCGTTGTCTCGGAGATTGACAAGCCATTTGTCGGTTTCAAATATTTTCAGTTCTGCCGGGATGCGAGGTATGATTTCGCAAATTTCACATTCAGGATAGACATCCATACTCTAACTGTATCACGCGGTAACTTCACGGGAGAGTGATAAGCACGGTGGTGCCTTTGTTTCGCGTACTGGTTATCTTGATAGATCCGCCAGCTTTTTCGATGATAATCTTATCAACATACAAGCTGAGACCTAGTCCTTCATAGTCGTATGTCTCGGTTGAGGTCGCGCGACTGAAAGGCTGGAATAACTCTGATAGTCTGGTCTTATCTATACCCTCTCCGCTATCGGTGACCTTGATACTTAGGCCGGCAGGCTCCCTTTTGCCGATCACCGTTATAGTGCTATTTTCGTGGGAGAATTTTATGGCGTTTTCTAGGATGGATCCGAATAGTTGCTCAAACTCCTCTTGAGAAATATTTGTCGACAGAGGCTGCGTAAGTTGTTGATTTACAGTAATGCTCTTTTCCATAAGCTTGGTAGCATTCGAATCAACAATTTTTTGTATTGCAGTGGATATATCTAGTTTCTGCTGGGTAGTACTCTTAATATCCGCAAATATCTTAGCGTTCGTAAGACTTGCTGTTAGTGCGCCTAACATGTCTAATCCCTTCATGTAGGAGCCACCGTGAGGAAGTTTGATAACCGAATCGCTACCAGCTTGGATCTCGCTCGTAGAGGAGGCGAGGGTCCTTAGTGCCGACGTTATGAAATCGTTGCGCTGCTTCATAAGTAGTTTTTGTGCCTTGAGAGCTTTCTCGGCGGACAACGAAGCGTTCTTTTGGGCAACACGAGTCCGATAACTAAGCGCCAACAGCATAGCACTGACGCAATAAATGGATAGTTGTAGCCCAAGTCGAAGTAGATCAAGGTCAATCTTGCCGGCTTTTGCAAAAAGTAAGTCGACGATGAGAAGCGCGCCTGCTGTAATGGCTATAGGAATACCGATACGTTTAACAGAGGAGGTGTCTTCTTTCAGGTCTTCGCCTACAATTGGCTCATCTTCTTCTATTGAAAGAGCCATCGCTTGAGCCTCGGTAATGATTTTCTTGATATCCAGTGAAAGCTTATCAATTTGAGCAGATAGTTTTTTAGCCGCTGTTGAGCTCAGTTCTTTAAGAGAGGTCATAAGCTCCATGCCATTTTTCAATATCGAAGCAGGCGTATTGAGATAGTGCGATGTTATTGAGAGGTAGTTTTCGAGTGCTAGCAAAGTCTTTCTGTGTTGTTCGATTGAAGCGGCAGTCGCCTGGCGAGTTTTGTAGTATCTATATGATTGTTGTGCATACAGAAGCGCAAGTGTCAGAAGGATTATGATGAGAAGAATAGGGAAGGACTCCACTACTGATTGTGGGGTCTTGGCAAGAGAGCGTGTGGCTGAAGTAGAGAGTTCGCCTATTCTAAAACCAAGTGTTCGTTCCTTTTCTGTCGGTAGAGGCCCGTTAGTGCTGTTATTTTGGGTAGAGCCGTTTGGTGTCCGTGACGGTGTCCTTGTTCGTGGAATGGGGCTTGTTGGAGAAGCTCCAGGTGTTGGAGTGGGTGTCGGTGTGGTAGGTGATGGACTTGGTGTTGGAGTGGGTGTCGGCGTCGGCGGAGTGGGCGTTATGGCACATGCAGCTGTAGTGAACGTCATGTCGTCACCATAGACCGTACCCGCGACGCTAGTTGCGTATGCTCTGTAATGATATGTGGTTCCGCATGTGAGTCCAGAGACTTCCTTCTCTATGGAGCCTGTCAACTGGGAGACCTGAGGTGCTCCCGAATCAGTTGCGTTGATTACGTAGATATCATCCCTGGAATCCACAGTTAGGCCGCCAGTTTGGTATAGCGTGTAAGAGGTTATATAGTTGCCCGCAGGATCGAGCTTTACTACGCGGGTATTTCCAAAGTCTGATATGTATATGTTGCCTGTTACGCTAATCTCTATATCAACAGGAGCATTTAGGCTTCCGCCTTCGTCACCCAAAGAACTAATAGATGAAACATAGGTACCAGTAGTTGTAAATTTTTGCACTCTGTTGTTGTTTTGGTCAGAAACATAGATGTATCCATTAGGATCAACTGCAATGCCACGAGGACCGTTGAATTGACCAGGGCCAGATCCAGGAGAGCCCCACTGCAAAAGCGGAGTGCCATTGAGGTCTATCTTCTGGACTCTATCATTTCCATCATCCGACACGTATAGGTCACCGTTTCCATCAAGCGCAATCCCCGATGGTCCCTCAAATTCTCCAGGCGCAGACCCGAACGTGCCGAGAGGCTGGATACTATAACCGTTGTCATTATTAACATGAACCCTTAGAACGTTGCTGTTTGATGTGTTCGCGACGTAAAAGTTACTTTCATCGAGAACCGCAATACTCCAAGGTTCATTGAGGTCTGCGGGTTGTGTGCCCTGTGATCCCCAATTCGCAAGGTACTGGCCCTCGCGGTCATATCTTTGGATTCGGCCATCCTGCGTGTGAGCTACGTAGAGGTTATTATCTGGTCCAAATTCTACGTCAAATGCCCCAAGTCCGTTGATGTTTCCGCTGATAGGCCAGCTATTAAGCGTGCGTCGATATGTAAGACTGCTAGTGTCTGTCTGTGTAGATCCGTATGATGTAGTCGTGCCAAGCTGAAAGCCTCTCTCTGTAATTCCCTGCGTGGATGTCTCGCCCGACAGCGTGGCAGTAGTCCTAGTCGCTGCGCTCTCAAGGGGCAGGGTGCCTACATATGGTACGCTTGCAGTTCTAAAGACTTTATCTTCGCCATATGCAGTGCCTTGATCGTTGGTTATGAAAGCCCTGTAATGGTAGATTGTTGCCTCGGTGAGCGAGCTTGCTGGAATGGTGTATAGGCCTACAGATCCGTTAGACTCTGATACTTGGCTTCCGTAGCTTGAAGTGAGGCCATACTCAAAACCTTTAGAGATAATGGGGCTAAAGCCTGTGTCGGTGATCTCTCCGGTCAGCGAAACAGTAGTCGCTGTGATAGAGCTTGCTCCGAAGGTAGTAACAGAGAGCGTATTGGCCTCAAGCCAAGTGCTACTGCCGATTGCGTTAACCGCTGCAATCCTGAAATCGTATACTTCACCACTCAGCAACCCTGTTATGGTCTGTGTCGTTGCTGGATCTGGTGCATGACTAAGCTCGTCCCAGGTAGATGCGGATTGCAATTTGTACTGAATGGTGTAATCGATAATTGGACTTCCGCCGTCGTTCACAGGAGCCGTCCATGAGAGGTCTGCTGTTGTGCCGTTTGTCAACACTGCCAGATCTGTTGGAGGGTCTGGTGCAATAGATGGGCTATCGTGGATCAGTTCTGGATAGCCTGCAGTAACTTGCCATATTGTATCGAAATACCACCCATTGAAAGGTGGGTTGGTGCTACTGTTTTCGAAATACGTGGGGTCGGCGTTTGCTTCGTTTTGTGGTCTACAGTCAATTGTTGCAGCGGAACCAAAGCTTGCGCCTGCACAATTAGAGGTGTTCGATCTGGTGACATCAAAATGTATGCCGTTGAAGATAAGTGCGTTAGAGTTATTGAAAAGGTATCCGACAGCACCTCCTTGAGTAACCATATTGCTGCTCATAGTAATTGTGGAAAACGAATCTGCTAGAGTGAGTAAGTTATTTATTGCCTCAGCGTAGCCATAAAGTCCCCCCATTTCGCCATCACCCGTCACATTTCCAGTAGCGTAGCAGTTGTCAACCGCAGTATGCCCATAAAAAGACTGTACGGTGGAAATCAATCCTCCGACTCGTGAGGGGTAGGGCGCCACAATAGTGTATTGAACAGTTGAGTAACAATCCTCAATCGCACCAGAGTCTATGTAGCCCGCAATTCCACCAATCCACCGACCCGTGAGTGATCCCTAATAGGATACTCTTTTGATTCGTGTGTTTTCATCACCAACACTTCCAAAAAGACCCCCAATAAATACTTGGTCTTGCGTACTAGTATTAGTTATTGAGGAGTTCGTTATGAAAATGTCTTCTGCTGTTCCTGCAAAATAGTTAGCAACAACGCCGACTTCATACCCATAGGTGGCGAGTGTGTTGTAGGTAATGTTGGCGTTATCAAAACGTAATCGTTTGACAGTGCCATCTACCTGCCAGAACAACCCGCCCTTACAGGTATGCTCTGTGGTACTTGGATGGGAGCTGTACAGGTTAGAAATGGTGTAGTTATTGCCATCGAGCGTTCCGGTGAAAGAGTACTGGGAGCCACAACTGCGTGTTGTACCGATTGTCTGATATCCCTCTCCTGAATTCCAGGTCGAAGTTGCCGAACAGTCGATATCATTGACGATCGAATAGTAGGCACTCATGGCTACATCGATCTCAAACAACTGGTCACAATTAGTTATTCGATACGGATTGTACTGGGTGCCGTCCCCTGCGCCGCCAAAGGCGCGCGCAGTCCTGTTATTTATTAGTCGATACGACCCTATAGATATCACTATAAGAATCACTGAAGAGAGAAGTGTGAGTAAATGTATTTTTTTCTTGTTTTTTGTTCTCATGCTGCAATATCTCGTTGATACCATTTTGCACCAATAAGCATAAGAAGTAAACAGTGGTAGTGGCTAGTATTTAGGGATCGAAATTATAGCCTGTGTGCCCTTATCGCTGCTAACGAGTTGGAGCGAGCCACCGATTCGCTCAATGAGTATCTTATCGACGTATAAACTGAGGCCGAGACCTTCATAGTCGTATATCTCGGTACTAGTTCCTCTAGAGAATGGCTTGAATAGATTTTCTAGCTTGTCTTTAGCGATACCATTTCCGTTGTCTGTTACTGAAATAATGAGGCGTTTGCCTTGCGAGTAGGCGCGTACATCGACAAGTCCGTCCTCTGGTGCAAACTTAATAGCGTTATCAACGATGGAGTTGATGAGCTGCTCAAGCTCCTCGGGCAGTAGTAAGGCTTTTAATTGGGGCTTAATATCGGCGCTAAGCCCAAGCTGCTTAGCCTTAGCCTTGCTGTCAAACTTCTGGACGAGATTTTCTATTGTATGTGATACATCAAGCGGCGCAGTAACTGATGGTCGTGGAGAAGCAAAGAGTTTAGCGTTTGCAAGCGAAGTGATGATGCTGCCGAGCATATCAAGACCATGCATATAGGCTTGTGCGTGTGGAAGGGGTTTAATACCGTCACTAGATAGTTGTAGGTCGCTTGAATTACCAGATAGTGTTCTCAGTGCGCTTGCTATGAAGTCGCGTCGTTGCGCCAAAAGCGTTTCCTGCAGTGAAACTGCCTGATGAGCAATGGCTTCAGCTTGACGAGCCTTATTTCGGATTACAAAACTCAACAACACAGCACTGCAGGATAGGAAATAGATTACCCAGATCAATATAACCCGCAATGAGTTGTTACTCACATTGTCTTTTTGGAAGAATACCAAAGTCAGAATAAGTAAGATCAGCGCTACCATGCTCACCGGCAAAACGACACCCTTTAGTAACGAGGCTTTCTTGGTTGATGAAGACAGAACCTCTTGTCCTTCATCAGATGAGGTCGCGGCGGCTAATGCTTGTGAATCTGTTGTGGTCTTTTGTATATCAAGTGCAAGTTTCTCGATCTTGAGTTGCAGCTGCTTTGCTGCAGTAGCAGATAGCTCTTTCAAGGAAATCATGAGCTCTATGCCATTTTTGAGTATCGAAACAGGTGTATTCAGGTAGTGGGCGGTAATGGAAAGGTAGGCATCTGTGGAGGTTTTTGTCTGCTCACTTCTATGAGCAGTATCAAGTAGTGTTTTGTTGAGTTGGTACTGCTTACGAGCGTCGCGTCCGTATTTGATCGCGAGTGCAATAAGAATGAGTATGAGCAGCCATGGGAATATATCTGCAAATCCATTCGGCGCTTTTCGGAAGAGTCGTGTCGAGAATTCTACGAAGACAGCTAGCCTAGATTTCTTTGTTTTGTCGGTTTGCCCTGGCTCTAGCGCAGATATACCAGAAGTAGTTGCATTTTTTGGTGCTCCAAATGGTGTAAGCAATACGGGGTCTTCAGGGTCTGGCTCTGTCGGGGGAGTAGTCGGAGTCGCTGGAGGCGTGATCGGACTTGTTGGTGTAGTTGGGGTGTTTGGAGTAGGGGTACCATTTCCGGTAGGTGTTTGTACCGTGTCACATGAGGCAGTTTTAAATGTCGTGTCGTTCCCGTATTTTGTCGTTCCATTCACAGTAAATAGCGATCTATAGTGATATGTAGTATTGCATTCTAGATCTGTAGCAAATGAGCTATAAGTTGTTGCTGTGAAGCCTTTTAATTCGACTATACGACCATTAGATTGTGCCGACGAACCCCCATCTACTACATATATCTTTCCACTTTGTGCTACAAATATTCCGGTTGGTAGGTAGAGTGATAAGCCGGTGTCGTTGGAAGCATTCCAGGTGGCAACGAACTCACCATCAGTCGTGAATATCTGAACCCTATTATTAAAGCTATCTGAAACATAAAGGAGATTATCCTTAATCGCTAGACCTGTTGGATAGAAGAGTTTACCGACCGACTCACCGGGTCCAGCGAAAGAAGAGATGTATGTACCGTCAGAATTAAATTTTTGTATTTTATTAAGTGTAGTGTCGTTAACATAGGCTATGTCGTTCTCGTCGAAAACTATACATGCGGGCCTGTCGAATTGCCCGTTGCCATACCCCTTGGAACCCCATTTTCTGACGTACTCACCTTCCGTATTGAATACTTTTATCTCTCCTAAGCCCGTGTCTACTACATATATATTGCCGTCGGGTCCGATAGTAGGGCAATTTGGTTGTTGCATCACGTACTCACCAGTAGCGCCCGGTCCGCCCCATCTTTTTATGAAGTTTCCGTCATTATCAAATTTCTGAACCCAGCGGTAATCTTCGTCGCTTTGATAGACGTATCCCTCATCATCAATTGTAATGCCATCGCCTCTGTGGGGTGGACCCGAAGGATAGCCAGGATGGTTGCCCCATTGTTTTATGAACTTCCATTCGGAATCAAATTTACTAATATTTTCATTTCTAATGTCTGTGACAAAGAAGTTGCCATTATTGTCTTGGTCTATAAGTGTCGGATATCTAAACTGGCCATTTCCGGTGCCATAGCTACCGATAACTTTACTGAAAGAAGGGTTTTGGTACTGCGATATCGTTCTGCCGTATGAAGCAGTGGTGCCATATTCAAATCCGACAACGTTCGATTGCTGACTTTTTACGAATGAAATATTTCCGTTTAGCTGTGCGCTAGTATTGCTGATATTTGAAGCATTTGCTGTCGCTGTGGTGGGGCAGGATTGAGTAGTAAAACTCTCACCAGAACCATACGTAACTCCGTATTGGTTCTCCGCAAACGCTCTAAAGTAGTACGTTGTTGAACAGGCAAGTCCCGATATTTCGTTTTCGTAGTCGCCTACGAGGAATCTAGCAGGGGCAGGAAACTTTTGGAGCGGACTAATATATGGATCATAAAAGTCCCGAACCATATACATACTGTTCTCTGAATCAATCATGAGTGAGGTGTGGTCATAGTACTGAGGTGCCGCACGGAATGGGACGGACACTGAATTGATGTTTGATTCTCGAATTGGCGTTCCGTCGTACTCAAATTCATAGAGCTTCGATTTATTGATTATGTATATTTGGTCGACATTATCTACAGCAATACTTGATGTTGGGGTTAGGCTACCCGATGTCAATACAATAGGTATAGTAGCTAAACTTATTCCGTCGGGACTAAGTTTTTCTACACTATATGGGTAGTTCTGGCCAAGAATCAGTACGTTGCCACTGCTATCGACGGTTATGTCGGCAATTAACCCTGCTGTGTCGTAATTACCAATCAAGGTACCGTCTGAGCTGTATCGGTACACAGTCACGGCGTTGTACGTGGCGATGTAGATGTCGCCGTTAGTAGGGTTCACAACTATGCTTTTTGCGCTTTGTGCTGAATCTTGCGGCAAGTTGAACTGTCCCTGAGGCGCACCATCAAGAGAGAACTTAAATATAACTGGCGTGCTGGTGTTTAGCGATGACAGGTAGATTGTGTCATTCGAATCAATTGCTAGCGTGCCATTAAGGTCTATATTTGAGGTGTCTAGAGCCTGCCTATCTAAAGGGGTCCCGTCTTTGGCAAAATGATGAAGGACTTGTGATTGGCTGTCGTAAGTGTAGGAAGAGCCGTCAGTCGCGAAGGCGATATCTCTAAATAGAGTTTCATAGTATAGGCCGTTGCTCATCACATTGAACTGATAAGTCCTGTCGTTTTGATACTGTGTTGGTGCAGTGTCGATATATGTTGAGCCGTAAGTCTGAGTTGTGCCGTATTCAAAGCCTCGACTTGAGAGGCTACTGTTGCCCGAATCGGTCACGTCACCACCTAGTACAGCATCCGCATCGCTAATAGATGTGGCGGGGTTTGTCTGCACTGACGGCAGAATAAATATGGGGACTTCAACCCAACTGCTTATACCAACAGCGTTTACGGAGGCGACACGAATTGCATAGTTTTGCCCCTGCGTGAGGTTTGTTATCTCCTGAAGTGGGTCAGGCGACGGTGTTCGGTCAAGGTCGGCCCAGTCATCGGGACCAATGCGGTATTGAATGTGATAGTCCAGAATACTGACACCGCCATCGTCGGCTGGGGCTAGCCAGGAGCCGCTAGCGTTTGTGCCATCAGTAGTAAAGATAACGTTCGTAGGAATACCCGGTGCTGTAGGTGTTGCTGCAAGGATAAGAGTCGGGAGCGCACTGCTGTTTACTTGCCATAGATTAGAAAAATTCCATTGATCGAGCGGCGCGGAGGCAGAATTTCCAAGGAAATAATTAGGATCAGTATTAGTTTCGTCGTTAACCTGTGTACAATTTGTTGCTACATATCCAGCAGAACTGCCGAAACACGCCGCCGTAGCATAAGCTGCTGGGTAGGGGTCTCCTTCTTTACGGGCAAACATTGCATAACCATCAAAGTAATTGTTGCTTATATCTATGTTGTCCCACGAAGGTGTCGCGTCCATGCTGCCGACGATTCCACCGACAGTTGCTCCTGCTGTTCCGGTCACCAAGCTTACATCTAATGTAGAGAATGAGTTATTTATCTTTAGGTATCGATCTGAAACACCCTGCAGGGTCGATGCTATGCCTCCGACTACGGCTGTAGTTCCTGTAGTGGTGTATGTGCCGGTCGAGTATGCATTTTCAATAGTCGCAAACTGAGCCTCCGAAACAATACCTCCCGCGTATGAGTTGATGTTTCCCGCCTCGAGAATAGTGTTTACGTAGACATTGCGTATCACTGCGTCGCTAGTATTTGGGTTTGTGCTGTGACCGTAGAAGTAGCCCGCAATTCCTCCATTGAAGTGACCGACAACTGTACCGCCGCTGTAGGAACTATTTTCTATGAGACTTGTGCCGCCATCACCAGTCGTAGCTTGGCCAACGATACCGCCTACAGCTTCACCACCTTCAACAGTGGAGTTAGTGATGACAACATTCTGGATTGTGGAATCACCGGCGCAGCCGGCTATGCCACCTGAATGCACCAGACCTGTTGCCACCATATCAGCGCCTTCTAGGCGGATATTCTTGATAGTGGCGTTATAAATCGACTCAAATAATCCGACCCCTCGACAACTAGTGCTTCCAGACCATGTGGTCCTTGAGTAAAGACCTGAAATTGTAAAGTTATTGCCATCAAGTGTGCCGCTAAAAGTACTACCTTGGTGACCTATTGGGCGAAATCCTGAAGCATCCGAATACGATCCCCATGCAATGGTTCCGGAGCAGTCTATCGAGTTACTTAGTACGAAAATACTTGTAAGGTGATCGTGCATTTCCTGTAACTGTTCACATGTCGTGATCCGAAATGGGTTGTACTGTGTGCCGTCACCGCTTCCACTAAATGCACGCACATCTCTGTTATTTAGAACAGAGATTACTATTGCTGTAACTATAAAGCTAACCACGCCAAGTGCTACAAGTAGTCGTGAGAGTTGTTTTTTCTTTGAAGAATTTTTCATTTTGATAATGCTTACTTGATACCATTCTGCACTAGATGTGCACCGCTGTAAATACTCTAGAGAATAAAAGGCTAAAGTTTATTGACATTAGCGTAACAAAGTGATATCATAAGCGTAATTTCCGAATAGGGAATGGAGGGCTCCGCTTTAACGCGGGGTCTTTTATTTTCAATAGCGGAGAGCAATGTGGGAGTTATTAAGTTAATCAGGAGGTTTCACCCATGGCTGGAACAAAAGCTGGCGGCCAAGCTGCTGCCGAAACCAACAAGAAGCGCTACGGTAGCGACTTCTACGCGAAAATTGGTGCTGTTGGCGGCAAGAAAGGTCGCACTGGCGGCTTCTTCGCTAACCGTGAACTCGCTCGCACTGCAGGTGCAAAGGGCGGACGCATCTCTCGACGTACTAAGAAAAGCGCATAACTCTTTCATAGAGTTTACGCGGTTTCTTAAGAGCCGATAAACAGACCTCTGATTAATTGGAGGTCTGTTTATGTGTTATTTTTCTGCGATGAATCCGGCATAGACGTGATGTACTAACCGACCATGCGCCCCCACAGTTGAAGCACTCGTATCGGTGTCTATTTACCTGAAAACTAATTATGCCGCAATGCGGGCAAGTACTGCGTGCATGAAGCCAGTCCCTGTAACTATCTATACACTGCTCTATGTGTCGCCAATCAATAGTTATGTGGTAGTTTTTAGCTAATTGTTTTGCCTTATCCCATGCGGCAACTTCGAGTTGCAGTAGCTCAATATCTGTATAGAAGCTCTTGTGCTGCAAGATTCCGTGCCCTAATTCATGAAATATGGACCATGAGTCTTCGTTTGAGTGATCTGATTTAAATTGAATAACTTTTTTAGTCGGAACCCAAGTAAACAGATCGGATTTTATGAACCTAAACTGGGGAAAGTCATTTTGCAGAGTTGGTACGATCATTGTTTTTGCTGAGAGTAGGCGTAGCAGCCGTAAAGTACAGATTCGTCACCGTACTGCGCAACTGCAAATTCAGGTGTTTTAGAGATTGTGCTGCCGGGTAGTGAGAGAAGCTTGAGTAGTGGCTCGCGGAAATTATCGAGTTGCATTCCGAGACCTCCTCCGGTAATGATGAGATCAGGTGTGAGAAGTGCGTGAATCGCACTAAAGCCTGGCGCAAGTACACGACTGTGTTGCTCCCATATTTTTGGATCGGTTGTTTCGCTTGCTAGCACCCCAAATCTTTCTTGGAACGCCGATCCTGAGGCAATATGGTCCCAGAAACGAAATCCGTCTTCGTAAGGAACGATCATAAATCCGCCCTCATCACCTATAAAGTGGGGATCGAGTCTTCCATCAACGACTATCGCCATACCAATCCCGGTACTAATTGTCACGTATACAATAATGCTGTGATTTTTGTGGTTTTGCGCTTCCGCAAGTCCTGCCAACTTCGCATCGTTTTCCAATAGGATTTTTCCTTTAAAGGAAAGTCTACTTTGCAGGTCCGACACAACAGGAACGTTCTTCCATGGACGATGACCAAGTCTAGCGACGACACCTGAGCCACGGTTAATTGTGCCCGGCATTGCGATAGTGATTATTTCTACGGTGTTTTCACCAATAAAAGCTTCCACTTCAGCCGCTAACGCATCGATAAAGTCATCGTAGTTTTCTTTTGTCAGACTACGCTGTTTACGCTCCAGCTTTCCTTGGGAATTAAACATGCCGAGTAATGTTTTGGTGCCGCCTACATCAATTCCCAATATCATGCAGCAATTGTAGCATGGTAAATTGCCCAGTTTCTTTACTTTTGCTAACAGATACGTTTAAATAGTATCAATCTGTTAGTCGTGAGCTATGTTTTGCGGTGACCCAGAAAATCTACAAATAAAGGAGTTTTGCTGTTTATGGCAACAAAACAAATCATAAGCATGGATGACCTGCTTGAAGCGTCATCAATCGATAATATTGCCTCTGGAGATATAGTTCAGGGAGAAGTAATTTCAGTACGAAAACACGAGCTCATGGTTGATCTCGGTGTTCGTGGTATTGGAGTTGTCATGCGTAGGGAGATTGGTTTTAACCAAGTTCCTGAAGTAGGACAAGTAGTAAGTGCAAGCGTCGTTGATCCAGAAATGGAAGATGGTTCAGTGCTACTTAGTCTACGGAAGGCTGCGAAAGATCGCGGCTGGGATGACTTACAAAAGTTATTTGAAGACCAAGAAATCATTGAAGTTAAGCCATATGATGCAAACCGCGGTGGTTTGTTAATCGAGCTAGAAGGTATTCGTGGCTTTATGCCGGTGAGTCAATTGTCTGCTGATCACTATCCTCGAGTATCAGGTGCGGATAAAGACGAGATTCTGCAACGTCTCAATTCACTGATTGGCCAAGGTATACGAGTCCGAATACTTGATGTCAATCGTAAAGAAAACAAACTGATTTTCTCTGAAAAAGAAGCCATCAAAGATGATATGCAAGAGAGATTTGAGAAGCTTGCAGTCGGCGATGACGTTGAAGGAGTTGTTACCGGAGTCGTTGATTTCGGAGCATTCGTAAACGTACACGGCATAGAGGGGCTAATTCACATATCAGAGATTTCATGGGATCGTGTCGAGAACCCTTCTGACTACGTCAAAGTAGGACAGCAGGTGAATGCGAAGATTATCGCAATCGATAAAGATCGTCTAAGCCTTAGCCTAAAGCAAATGTCGGAAGATCCATGGATGAAAGAAGTTGAAAAGTACAAAAAGGGAGATGATGTAGAAGGTACCGTCACACGAATTACTCCGTTTGGTGCTTTTATTCAGATCAGTCCAGCAGTTGAAGCACTTGTGCATATATCTGAACTTGGAGAGTCGGCAGATGGCGACCCAGAAAAGATATTCAAACTTGGTGAGAAAAAACAGTTTGCGATACTTGATATCGACAAAGAAACACGTCGAATCTCACTTAGTCTAAAAAAGTAAATCTATGAGAATAGGAAGGAGCAGCGCGTGGCCGAGAAAACCGTCACTATCAAAGACACAGTCACTGTCGGTTCGCTGGCAGACGCGCTGGGAATTCCAGCTACCCAGTTAATTGCAGAGCTGTTTAAGAACGGCATACCAGCGACGATTAACGAGAAGCTCGATTTTGATACTGCAGTCATAGTAAGCGCTGAGATAGCGCCTGATATTGAGCTTGAGAAAGAGATCGATGAAGTCGTTGTAGACAGAACAAGACGCACACTTGTTAACGAAGGAGAACTTCGCCCGCCTGTTGTAGCTGTTATGGGGCATGTAGATCATGGTAAGACTACATTGCTCGACGCTATACGTAAGGCCGATACAGCTGCAAAAGAAGCAGGTGGGATTACTCAGCATATATCCGCATACCAGATAACTTGGAACGATAGAGTTCTTACATTCCTAGATACGCCAGGACATGAGGCATTTGCAAGTCTTCGTGAGCATGGAGCGCAATTGACCGATATCGCTGTTATTGTTGTAGCAGCAGATGATGGCGTTAAGCCACAGACAAAAGAAGCAATCAGGTACGCACAGCAAGCGGGTGTGAAGATAATTGTTGCCGTGACGAAGATAGACAAAGAGTCGGCAGATATTAATCGCACGAAGCAGCAACTAGCCGAAGAGAATATTCTCATTGAAGAATGGGGAGGCGACACTGTTGTTGTTGGAGTATCAGGCAAAACAGGCGAGGGGTTAGATCAACTACTTGATATGCTGCTGCTTGTCACCGATGTTGAGGAGCTGCGTGCGCCTGTGAATGTTCCAGCAGAAGGTCTGATTATTGAGTCTCATGTAGAACATGGTCGTGGCCCGGTGGTCACCATGCTAGTGGAGCAAGGCACTATCCGATTAGGCGATGCAATTGTAGCTGGCGATGCATCAGGCAAGGTCAAAACACTCCAGACAACCGACGGAAAGCCAGTAAAGGAAGCTACGCCATCGACACCGGTGGTTATCTCTGGGTTTAAGACCCTGCCAGAGTTTGGAGAGGTTTGCAGAGTCGTGGTCGACGGGAAGGTTGCGCGATCACAGGCGGCAGCCCACGCAATATCTGACCCTGAGGCTCGTAATGGCAGCATGACAAGCAACGAACTCATCAAGATGATCAACAAGAAAAAGTCTCAAGTAGAGATGAATGTAGTTGTTAAGGCGGATGTGCAGGGTTCACTTACATCCGTTATAGATTCACTGAAATCCCTAGAGAACGACGAAGTTGCACTGCGCTTCATTGGGACGGGCGTGGGCAACATCTCCGAAGGCGACGTGCATTTAGCGTCTACAAGTGGGGCAATCATCTACGGATTCAATGTTGAGCTACCAACCCCTATAAAGCGAATAGCAGCGCGAGATGGAGTCAGGATTAGCTTATTCAAAGTTATATACGAGCTACTGGATACATTTAAGGCTGAAGCAAGTGCACGACTATCACCTGAAACCGTTGAGACAGAAGTGGGAGTACTTGAGGTTGCGGGTATATTTAGAACAAGTAAAACCGAAATAATCTGCGGCGGCAAAGTGCTAAAAGGAAAAGCTGTTCCTAATGTGATTGCGCGAATAGAAAGAAAAAAAGAAGTTTTAGGCGAAGCGCGAGTATCTAGTGTTAAGCGAGGGACGGTTGAGTCCAAAGAAGTGTTTGAAGGTGATATGTGCGGGCTACAACTAGAGCTTTCGCAAAAGGTAGTGGTTGAAGTAGGGGATAAGATCACCTTCCTAACAAGAGAACTTGTAGCTCGAACGCTATAGCATGATAAGCCGAGATATGGGTATAATAGCGATATGATACGAATAGACGACAACCTGTTAAACGAATTAGGATTAGGTCTGCTTCCTGCACAAGACAAGCAGCCATTTCTCAAGCACATATACGAAACACTAGAGATGAGGGTAGGCATGAAGCTTGCAGAGCAAATGACCGATGCTCAACTCGATGAGTTTGAATCATTCATCGATACAAACAACGAAGCAGGCGCCCTAAAGTGGCTTGAAACGAATTTCCCAAATTATAAGCAAGTAGTGGTAGACGAGCTAGAAAAACTCAAACTTGAGATACGGAATGATGCGCCCAAGATTCTAGCTGCGTATCAAGCGCAAGTAGGTCAGCCTCAAGATCAGATGCCACCTCAGCAAGCAGCGTAATTCAGCTTACTTTAGTAGGGATAGGATATCCTGCGAGAAATGATTTGGCAGACATAGCCCCTTTTCCAGCGGGTTTTAGTTCATCGATTTTGATTGCTTCAGTAGCCGTGCCTATAAGTAACTCACCCTGTACGACTTGAACTGTCCCTGGTTTAAGTCGTACAGGGGACAGGCTTACCTTAGTAATGATTACGTCGTATTCTCCAAGGTGCGTACGACTTTTAGGCCATTGAAGGAAAGTTCTCACTTGCCGTTCGATGTCCTGAGCAGTATCTTGCCAATCTATTATCCCGTCCTGCTTGGTAAGTTTTCGTGTATAAGTGGCGCCTTTTGATACGTCCTGTTCATATGTATTTAACTCGCCACTGATATATTTTGGCAGATATTCTTTAAATAATTCACAGCTTAGTTCTATAAGGGTATTTGTAAGTTCCGGCTCAGTTATCGATGGTGAAATAGTAATTGCCCGTTGAGCCAATAATGGCCCCTCGTCTAATGCGGGAACAATTTTCATCAGACTTACACCCGTTTCCGTAAGGCCTTCGAGAATAGCAAAGCTTATAGGATCGGCACCTCGTAGTTTTGGCAGTAGTGAGAAATGACTGTTAATTATACCAAGTTCAAAACATTCAATTACCATATTTGATATAATTATTCCAAAATCAACAACTATGCCAACTCTACTTGCAGGGGTAAGGTTGGTGAATAGCACATCTAACTCGGCTTTACTCGCAACGGTGTGATAGGGCACTTTGTGCGTAACTGCCCAATTTATGACCAGCGGAGTGTCCTTTTGATTAACAGCCTTTGGCTTTGTGATTACGCCCTCGATATCGTAGAGAGTAGATAGATACTCTAGACTTTTTAAGGCGACTGGTCCGCTACCAAAGAATAGGAGACTTGATGATTTCTTCATGATCAACCTTTATTAAGTTACCGTCTTCGGCGAGCCGAAAGAATGCGTCCTCGTCTTTAATGTGATCTATAAATACAATGCCGTTGGTATGATCAACCTCGTGTTGAATTACTCGAGCCATAAAACCTGTAGCAGTTTCAGACACGAGATCTCCATCGATCGTCAACGCTGTGAATTCTATCGTAGGATAACGAGGAACTAATCCATAGATGTCTTTTACGCTTAGGCAACCCTCGTAGTCCAGTACCTTATCGCCGCTGTACTTTGTGATTTTTGGATTAATATATGCGGTAAAGTTCTTGTTCTCGCGATTTTCAAAATCTTCTCTGATTATAATTGCGCGCATATTTTTGCCGATTTGCACTGCGGCTAAAGCAACCCCCACCTCGTGCGGCCTGCCAGCTTCCCACTCCAGGGTTGATTCTTGCATTTGAGAAATAAGAGTTTTGGTCGCAGGATCTATTTCGGAAATCTCGGAGGATTTTAGACGTAGACTTTTCTTAGGCAAAGTAATGATTGGTAGAATTTTAGGCATAACAATCAGTATAAATCAGTTGACCCATAAAGGGGAGTCACATGATTACTACAAAAGTGATACAGGGTCGATATCGAGTGTTGCTTGCAGTGGCAGTTGAGGTTCTAATTCAGTCAGTCGTGATCTGACAGGGCTTAATACAACTAACTGGTAGCGATAAAGACCCCTGAGCCGTTCGTAGAAGCATGGTGAGGGTCCCTTAATCACTAAGCCTTTTCGTCGGACTTTTGCAGCAAGTCGAGCTGCTATAGCGGCTGCTGTTGTTTCTTGTTTGTGCTCGACGATAATTCTGGCGACATGAGAAAACGGAGGGTACTTGAATGCCTCTCGTGATTTTAGCTCTGAACAGAAGAAGTCAGCATAATTTCTTTCTAAAGAAGAGTTAAGTATAGGGTGCTCTGGCGTGAGAGTCTGCACGATTAACGTTCCGGGTCCGTGTCTTCCTATTCGTCCCATTACTTGGTACAAAAGCTGAAACATACGTTCGGATGCGAGGTAGTCTGGCATATGAAGGCCAGCATCGGCATCAACAAGGACTTCCAGTTCTAGTTTTGGTAGATCCAACCCTTTGGCCAATGATTGGGTCCCAATGATAATGTCAATAGATCCTTCAAATAACTCTTGATATCTATTTGATAGGTTGTCTTCTTCAGCGACGTCACTGTCTATTCGAGCGATACGTGCTGAAGGGAACAATTTTGATACTTCATCTGCTAGTGCTTGAACACCCGGGCTCCTATAGGAAAGCTCAACGGATTTGCAATTAGGACATGTCGTTAAAAGGGGATAGGTATTACCGCAACTATGGCACAGTAATGCTTGTTTGTTTCGGTGGTAGGCGAGCGGGAGTTGGCATGTATTACATTCTGCCGACCATCCACAATCCTGACACATGCATATGCGCGCGGTTCCGCGTCTATTTAAGAAAAGAAGCGCCTGTCCTTTGTTCGCAAGTGTATTGCCGATATGTCTCAGTGCGGTATTGCTGAGTAGGCGACTCTTTGTGAACTCGGTCTTGAGGCGCTTATCTACGATCTCTACCTTTATATTTCTGATTTTTCCACTTGCCTGATTCGCTAGTCGGATAATCGGGGCTTTCTTGCTGACTGCAAGCTGGTAGTCAGCAACAGATGGAGTGGCGCTACCGAGCACCACGAGTGCTCCATGCAGCTCACCAAGCTTACTCGCAACGCGAGTTGCGTGGAAACGAGGAGAGCCCTCATGTTTATAGGCAGAATCATGTGACTCATCTACGACTATCAGGCCAATATTGGATGCCGGTGCAAATAGGGCAGATCGTGTACCTATAATGATATGAGGTTCCTGATTCTGTACTGCCATCCATGCTCTTCTGCGTTCAGCAACAGTAAGACCTGAGTGGACCACAATCGGCTGCACAGTAGTTATCATGCTAATATCGGCGACAAACTGTTCGGTCATGCCAATTTCAGGCACTAGTAATATCGCCGATCGCCCTTGATCGAGACATAGTTTCACTAGCTCTGCATAAATACGTGTTTTTCCACTACCGGTTTCACCGTGAAGAATGGCTGATCCTTTCTTAAGCTTCTTAAGCTCGGTAATGGCTTTAGATTGATCGGTTGTCAACGGAAGCATGGATATGTCGTGTCGAGCAGTATTGGTAGTTCTGACTTTTCTAGGATTCGCTTTTTTAGGTAGTGACACCGGCAACATGAGTTGCAATGCGCTACTAAGTGGTGCAGCGTAAAAGCTTTCAAGCCAACTTGCTAGCTCAAGAAGTTGCAGAGGAAGCCGGTAGTCAATCGCCTCTTCGATAGGAAGTGTTTTGTAGGCTGGTTTGGAAACTTGTGCCCAAACGACTCCCGACAGCAGCTTTCGTCTAAGTCGAATTGATACCAAGGTGCCTTTATCGATTACCTCCTCGCTCTCATAGGTAAAGATGGACTGTGTACCTCGTGGGCCTCGAACTGCGATTTCATAGTAGAGCATTGTGTTTATTATGGATCAAAGTGTTCTGCTACACTACTAGTAATGAGTAGTAGCTATTTTAAAGACAGATCAACAGCCGGGTTTGAGCTTGCCCAGAAGCTCGAAAAATACCGCTTTGAGAACACGGTAGTCATTGCTCTAAGCCCAGGGAGTGTTTTGGTAGCTGAACAGATTGCAGCAAGACTTCACGCAGTTCTCATGATGCTTCTAATACAGAACGTAAATGTCTCAGATCGAGATCCTACCGTAATTGGCACAATGGATACTCGAGGTGACTTTATGTTCAATAACATGTATAGCGCCGGAGAGATTGAAGAGTGGACTAGCGAGTTTCATGGCTCAATTGAAGAAAATAAGATGCAAAAGAATACTCAGATACATAAGCTTCTTGGCGAACACGGTATTGTTGATGACGCCATGTTGCACGGAAGGACAATCATCTTAGTAAGTTCAGGGCTAAAAACTGGATTGTCCGTAGGTGCCGCGCTTAATTATTTGAAGCCTATAAAAACCGAAAAAATAATTGCAGCAGTTCCAGTTGCGTCGATTAATGCGATTGACCGCCTACATATAATTAC
>CAZNVG010000020.1:0-19695 GCA_964576475.1 uncultured Candidatus Saccharibacteria bacterium
CATCCGACCCTACGACTGTTAGTAGCTATACTTCTTCACCTGACCCAAATGTCTTTCCAGGTGCGTTTAGTGCAGATGGTGCTAAGTACTACTCACCAAACTACGACGCATCGAGTGTTTCAGTCGTAAGCGTATCATCCAACACACAGGTTGCCAGTATACCCATCGGGGGCATTCCCCAAGTGGCTACACCTGGACTTAACGGAAATATCTATGTGAGCCCTGCCGACGGCAATAATATTGCCATTATTAATACCTCTAGCGACACTGTTGTTAAGACTGTCCCTCTGACATGTGCAACAGCTAATTCCTTAGGTTCCGTGCAGTTTGTTGAGGATCGAGACTACTATCTTGTGACTTGTACGCAAGATGGCATAATCTATAAACTTGATAATGCTACTGACGCCGTAATTTCTAGTTGGGATATTAGTGCTACATTGCCAACCGTAGCCGCTGTGTTTAGTTATCCAGGTTTGTCAAAAGGATATGCTTTTGGGACATATGGCACACCGAGCGCAAACAAAGTGGCTGTCATTGATCTTGTCAGTGGCGCAGTAACCAAGTCATTCACACTGTCGGCAGCGTCCTTCTCGGGCATAGTATCGCCGGATGGACAGTACATTTATGCTTCAACCCCGGGTGCTTTCGACACCACCAACATAGATAAAATTAGCACAGCCACCGATGAGATAGTTGAGACCATAGATACCTCAGCAGTTGGAGTCCCAGGTAATGTGACCTACGGAGCGGTAGAGAGTGTCACGACGTCCGTCAGCTTCTTTGTGAACTCGAGTAGCTCTGGTAACCTTGCCGAGACTGGGCAGGCTGCACTCACTACCACGCTTGGAGGTGTCTTGCTTTTGTCTGCCGCACTAGCAACAACAATCTCCCGACGCAAATACGTCTACAGGGCAAGATCTAGATAGGGACGGCGTATAAACGGCAAAGAATAAGTTACGTGGTGTCAGGGGATAGTCACGGCGAAAGATATCTTGCTCCATATAGGAGCTAGTGTAGCAAACCGAGAGCTACTTAATAGGATCGCCGTTGTCCGCACGCTCAATTATTGCATTCGCATCTGCAAAGGCATGTGTGTATGACTCGGCATCTGCAAACGAAGGCACCTGCTCGCCATTACGAGTTACAACCCCGTGGTAGGAGCCAGCAGAAAGACTCAACTGGAATTGATACACATCTCCGAGTGCAACCCCCTCTTCGCTAACGCTAGAAGCTACGTCAATTACTAAGCCTGTTGCCTGTGATGGATCAGCATCTGGACTCGGGAGAGTAAGACTCAGGGTTCGTCGGCCGCCGCGTTCTGCATCAAAATGCTGCACTAACTGCACGGGGCCTTCAGGGTCGTCACCCAAAGGAACGATGAGGCTGCTATCAGCTGCGCCCGCCTTGTAGAGTTCATCAATTTTTCGTGCCATTTTCGTGACATCAGCCGCTACGACTTCATTGGGGAGGTTGATCTTCTCGGTACTAATAGCACTTATGCGAACTTCTGGCTGAGCCGAAGTCGTCGGCGCCTTTTCGGTTGCTGCAGTCACAGTCGTCGCTACAGGTGCTTGTGGTGCTGGCTCGGGAGCCCTATTGCCGACGAAGAAAGAGGCGATCGCTGTACTTACCGCAGCAGCACCGAGACCGAGACCGGTTCTTCGTCTATTAACTCTCTGACGTTCTGATGGACTTGTTTCTCGTGACATTATTTCGTTTTCCTTTTATTTTGTGTTTTTGTGTGTGAAAAAATAAACAATGACTACAATTTATCATGCTAATGCTATTTTGTCAATGTTATGACTTACGAGCTATACAGGTTTCTTAGCTGTTTGTAATTACTCTACCTTCTCGGTAAGCGCCTACTTATTTCTCATTTATTAGTCTGGAGACAACCTTGCCGCTTGTTACAACCATCGGAACACCTGTGCCTGGGTTAGTATATTGGCCCACATAGTATAGGTTGGACAGTTTTTTGCTCTGCATCCTTGGCCGATTTGGTCCACTTTGCGACATGGTGTGGCCTAGCCCAAAGGCATTGCCCTTAAACGCATTAAATGTCTCTTCGAAGTAATCCTCAGCCTTAATGTCGGCAACAACGATATCATTCATGAATTCGTAACCCACTTGCTCTTGTAGTCGACCAATAATAGACAACACCACTCGCTCGAGTTGTTCATCGCTAGGGTCTATCCCAGCAGCCATTGGAGCGAGAATAAATAAGTTCTCCATTCCTTTGGGTGCAACTTTAGGATCAGTTTTAGATGGATTGCTGACATACACCAGAGGCTTAGTCGACCATTCCTTACTATCAAATACCTGCGAAAAATGAGTGTCCCAGTTTGTATCGAATAGAAGGTTATGGTGACGCAGTTCAGGTATGAGTCGTTTAACTCCGATGCTCGCAATCACTGCCGAGGGTGAGAGGGTGCGCTTTTCCCAATATTTCTCATGATACGTCTGATCTTTACTCTCTAGTAGCTGCGTCTCGACAAAATGATAATCAGCGTTAGCTACGACTACATCGCAAGTAATAATTTCCTCACCCACTTGCACCCCTGTCACCTTATGGCCAGTGGTTATAATCTTGGACACTGGTGCTCCATAGCGGAAAGCTGCGCCTTGCTTCTTGGCGGTCTTTTCAAAAGCCTTAACAACAGAGCCAAATCCACCCATTGGGTACCAAACACCTAGCCCCATATCCACATAACTTAACAAGCTGTATAAAGCTGGTATGCTAAGCGGGCTTCCTCCCATGAATACCGTCATAAACTCCAGAATATGCTGCAGGTCAGCGTTGTTAGTCACTTTTGCAATTCGATGATGGTACGGTTTGCGCATGCCCGGCTTGAGCAACATCTTTAGTGCCTTGGGGTTTAAGAACTGTGATTTGGTAAGTCCATCCAATTCCAACAGCCCGCCACGCACATCATGGTATTCACGTTCTGTCTTTTTGAGTAATTTTCCTAGTCGCTCTCCCGCGCCAGGATCAAGAGCGTCAAATAGTTCCCCAATTTCAGGCCATGTCGATACATCGTAGTCTGTCTCGTGAGTAAAAACTCTGTATGACGGCAAGACCTGTTCAAGTTTGTAGTGCTCGTGAACACTACTATCGAAGTCAGTAAAGAAATCTTCAAATACATCCGGCATTAAGTACCAGCTCGGACCCAAATCAAAGGTAAACCCTTTTTTCTTCATAACCTGTGCCCGACCGCCAGGCAGCTTGTTCTTTTCAACCACCACCACTTCGTGCCCAGCTTTAGATAGATATGCCGCCGCGCTCATACCCCCAAAACCCGCTCCAATGATCACAATTTTCTTTGGCATCTCTTTATAATACCATTTTGCTTATGCTGGTATTCGGTTTTAAAACCCTATTTTTTGCGACCTATGAGGTGGGTCGTAAGTAGTCTGAGAAAATCGACCGACTCCTCTTTCCAACGGTGCGCTTCTTTGTCCAGCGACGCAATTGCTTGTTCGGCGTAGTACTCTGCACGTGAAGTTGCATACGCCAGCGCAGCCGAGGATTGGAAGATCTCGCAGCAACGCTCGAACTCCAGCTCATTAAGCTGCTCATTCCCGAGCATTTGAATAAGAAAGTTTTTATCGGAACTTGCTGCGTGCTCAAGTGCATAAGTACTCAACAGTGTTCGCTTACCTTCACGAATATCATCTAACGGACTTTTACCGCTCTCAAACTCCTTACCAAAAACACCCAATATGTCATCTGTTATCTGAAAGACAAGCCCAGAGAGAATCGCATAGTCAGTGATCGCATCTGTGTCGGCACAATCTGCTTCCGCTAATACCATCCCGGTATGGAGTGGATTAAGGAACGTATAGTACGATGTCTTCCACTTCATCACGTTGATTACGTCGCTCTCGGTGGTGTCGAGTCTGATCTCGTTGAGAATATCATTTGTCTGCCCGTGCACCGTGACAATCAGTGAGTTATTGAGAATACTCAACGCCTTGATTCTTGCGCTTTCTGAAGCATCAATATTAGCCATGAGTCTCTGTGCTGCATGACTGCCAAATAGCGCCGCATTCCATGCCAGGGCGTTTGCTGTATGGATTCGATCACCCGACAGATGATGCTCTTGCTGATATTTTTCAAGCATGACAGGTACAGTTGGTCCACCTCTTCGTGACTTAGAACGATCCTGAAAATCATCCACTATAAGCACATAGGCGTGCACCATCTCAATAACAAGAGCTGCATCAAGGATCATTTTTTGATTCTCTCCGCCCATCATTTCGTACCCTACCATCGTCAGAGCACCGCGTATCCGCTTGCCGCCCCTTCCCAATATCTGTAAATATGCATCTGTTACCTCTGCAGAATATTCACCGAATTGCTCGTGCACAATACCACCGACACCGCTACAGTATGTACCTACTCGCTCGTCGAGCAACTTTTGGTAGTGCTGCAAACGCTTTTTGAAATCGGTGACTGTTTTTACTGATGGTCTGGATTTATTCGGCATCGTTCGTTTTATCCTATACCGAACAGACCATACGCGCTAGATAGTCGTGTACAATATTGCGGTATGAGTAACAAAATTATCGCATTTGTTGGTATGCCGGGCAGCGGCAAGGGTACTTGCGTGGAGTACTTCACAAACCTAGGGGCGCCCAATGTCTACTTTGGAGGCATGGTCTACGAGGAAGTCGAGAAACGAGGTCTCGACCGCGTTAAAGACGAAAAAGAAGTTCGAGAAGACATGCGTAAAACCGAGGGCCCTGCAGTATTCGCGAAGCGGGCTGCGACCAAAGCACGCCAATATTTCGCAGAAGGAATACCGCTCGTAATCTTCGATGGAATTTACAGTTGGTCAGAGTACACATATTTGAAAGAAGCTTTTGGCGACATAATTACGGTTGTAGCGGTGGTGACCGATCGCAACATGAGACACCAGCGTGTCCTAGCACGTAAAGACGGTCGCATTTATACTGCCGAGGAAGTCGAAGCACGCGATCGCGCAGAAATTGAGAACCTTGAAAAAGGTGGCCCCATCGCAAACGCGGATCATTACATACTCAACAACGGCACAATGGAAGATCTGCGCGAGCAACTGGATTCTCTGTCAGTATCTCTCAATACTAATTGATTAATTAGACAGTAAGTTGTATCGTGACTTTTATGTCGCAGGAGCAAGAGCCATACGAAAGCCAAAGATTCGGTACGATTCGGATTGCCTTAATGGCTGCTTCTATATCACTCACCGCCTTAGCTGTTACTACTCATCAAGGCGAAGCCAAAAGTCCTGAGTCTGTACAAGAACAGCCAGTACTACCTACGGCTGGCGGCGAGCAAGAGGTGCCCGCTGGAATAAAACCGTTCGCTGAGTTTCGTGAACAAATAGCCATGCCAGACAATATACTTCATGCACTAAACGAAGCTACCGTGAAGGTGAGTACGGAAAGTGGTGGCTGCACAGGCACGATAGTGAACAATTATCTTTTAACTGCAGCGCATTGTCGACCAGACTTGGAAAACGACGACTACTATATCAGTCTCAGTCGTTGGCAAGATAACTTTGATGAAACAGCGGGGACGCTGCAAAATTGGAGCTACGACGACGACCGGGATATTCTCATGGGTAGATTAGATTCACTCGATGAGTCTGTAGACACATGGTGGATTGGCAGCTTCAAGAACGAAGACCCCCTGCCTGGAACGCAGTTTGTGATGGCCTCTCTACCTGGCGAATCCGAAACACCTATTGCAGTCACACTGACATTCTTAGGGCGAAATCCCGATGCCCAGGCCAAGAGTGGCCTCTGGGTGTTTGCTGTCAATCCCGAAAATACCCCCGAACTAGCAACCAAAGCATGTATGCCTGGTGCCAGCGGTTCATTATTAACTGATTGGCGTGGCGGGGTGGCCGTACTTAGCACTTCAGACGGCGCAACGACACACAAAGGAAAGCCAAACGAACACTGGATCGATACCCGAAACTATTATCAAAACACCCTGAAAGTTGATTTACAAACTGTGTCGTACATCTGTCTTGGCTCTCCCTTTACGCGAGATACCATCAATACATATATCGCTTCGGTAGAAAAGTAACTCCACTTAACGAACCGTCGACTACTATTTTATGTAGTCGTGAAGTTTTTTGGCGTCTTTGTGCTTGCGAAGTTTTGCTAAAGCCTTTGCTTCGATCTGGCGTATACGCTCACGTGTCACGTTAAATTCTTGTCCAACTTCTTCTAGAGTGTGGCTTTTGCCGTCTTCTAGGCCGAATCGGAGTTTGAGGATTTTTTGCTCCCGCTCAGAGAGCACACTTAGCATATCTTTGACGTGCTCCTTGAGTAGTTGACCAGTGGCCGACTCCTCTGGGCTGATCGTGTCCTCATCCTCAATAAAGTCACCGAGCACAGAGTCTTCTTCGTCGTCACGAACGCTTGCATCAAGACTACTGATATCCTGCTTAATCTTCATGATGTGTTCGACCTTATCGACTTCAATCTCTAGCTCTTTGGCAATCTCTTCGTTTGAAGGCTCACGGTTAAGCTCTTGCGTAAGTCGACGTTGGGTACGAAGCAATTTGTTAATTGTTTCGACCATATGCACTGGTATACGAATCGTTCGAGCCTGATCGGCTATTGCACGAGTAATAGCCTGACGAATCCACCAAGTAGCGTAGGTTGAGAATTTAAATCCTTTATCAGGATCAAACTTTTCAACAGCACGCAGAAGTCCAGTATTTCCTTCTTGGATAAGATCTAAGAGATCAAGCCCTCTTCCCACATAACGCTTTGCAATTGATACGACCAAGCGCATGTTCGCCTCAGCCATCTTATCTTTTGCTCGTTTCTCGCCTGCGACTACTCTATGAGCAAGCGCCAGCTCTTCTTCAGGAGTAAGCAATGGAATTTTTCCAATTTCCCGAAGATATAGACGCACCGAGTCATCTGCAATGTCATCTATAAAGGCATCATTCGGCTGGATGAGATCTTCTTCACTCTCAGGAACCCATCCGTCATCCTCTTCTCCTGGTGTACGACCTGTAATCTCAATAGCCGCATCATCGAGCTCTTGATACAGAGCATCAAGCACGTCAGTGTTTTCTGGAGTATCAGGTAAAGCCTTGTTGATATCAGCCTGATCGATTGCGCCCTTTTTCTTAGCTTTTTCTACCAAATCGTCTTTTAGTTTTGCCAACGCTTCCGCATCAAGCGGTGCTGCTTTCTTAGTCTTCTTCTTGTCTTCACCCACAGTGCTAGTCCTCTCGTAATAAGTCGTTGTATTGGTTGAGCAAATCTTTTAACGCATCAGCATCATGAGCGGCTTCAGCCGTTTTGATTTGCTTCTGTATGTTTCGTAGTTTTAGATGTTTCCTATCTGATTTTAGGCGGCGCATTAGCGCTTCAAATTCTTCGGCTCTTGCGCTTTGATCAAAGCTAGCATAGAGCTCTTCGCCCTTGAATGCTACAATTTTGGCATAATCTTCAATTTCTCGCAAATCTTCCCGAGTCAAAGTTTCTTTTTTCCCAGGATGATCCTGAAGTAGTTTAAGCATTTTTTTTCGCTCTTCTCCGCTCATCAATGCTTCATCTAAGCTCTTTAACGACTTACGTAGTGAAGGCGCGATAAGACTCAGCCCTAGTAGCTGATCCTGATAAATTGTGTGTTCAAGTTCCTCGGTTTTCTCCACGACCTGAGCTTTATTGGGTTTATGCTTCTTTGGCGCCGTTTCCTTGGTAGTGTTCTGAAACTTTCTCTGTACTGTCTCTAATGTGACACCGAGTTCTTCTGCCAATACGCGGAGATAGTGCTCTTGTTCAACCGGATCTTGTAATCGTCGAATCGCTTCAATAATCACATTACTAAATGCCGTTTTACCCTGTGCGGTGGTTGGTTTATGCTGAAGTTTGTAATAGGCGATCAACCAGTCCATGACATATGTGTTGTGTTGCGTGATATCTTGCCAAAGCTTTGGGTCTTGTTTAATGAGTTCATCCGGATCTTTGCCCTTGGGTACTTCAATGATTGATAAGGTAAGACCAAGTCCTTGCGCAATTGGAATCGCCCGTTCTGTTGCTGCTACACCTGCCCTGTCTTGGTCGAATGCGAAGCGGACATCCTCGGTAAGTCGCGATAACGACTTTAGATGATCGAGCGTCAATGCAGTTCCCGCCACGGCGACAACATTCTCCACACCTGCTTGATGCGATGCAACAACGTCAAGATTACCTTCAACCACAACCGCATATCCTTTAGTGCGAATTGCCTGTTTCGCCATATGAAGCCCATATAACTGACGCCCTTTGTCGTACACAATAGTACTCGGAGTATTGATGTACTTCGGCGCATTGGGTTCGTCGTGCAGCAACCTGGCCGTAAAACCAACCACTCGTCCCTGTCCGTCGCTAAGTGGAACCATGATGCGACCCCTGAACATATCAACAGGACCCGTTCTGCGTTCGGTAATCACTCCCGCATCGTACAGCTCATTGCTCGTAAAACCCTTTGAAACCAAGTAGTTTCCGAGCGAACGACCGTCGTCGGGTGAATATCCAAACCGAAAGGTTTGGATTGTTTCTTTGCTATAGCCCCGAGTTTGACGAAGATACTTCAATGCAACCTCATGGCGAAGCAGGACATGTTGGTAATATTTTGCAGCAACTTCCAGCAACTCGTAGACTCGCTCCTTGCGCTGCGCCGTCTTACCATCCCCTCTCCTGTACAAACTCAAATCAATACCAGCTTTCCGCGCCAAAATTTCTATGGCCCCAGGAAACTCGACACCCTCCATCTCCATGATGAAGCTGAACATTGTACCGCCCTTGTTGCTACTAAAGTCGTGCCATATTTGTTTTTCTGGACTTACCATAAAACTTGCTGTGCGCTCCGAAGTAAAAGGACTAAGGCCCTTATAATTTCGCCCAGCACGCTTTAACTCAACATACTCACCAATCACGTCTTCGATATTGAGTCGTTGTTTTATATCCTCCACAGCATCCATAGCTTCATTGTACTGTACAAGTCAGATTGACGCAGGTTTTGCACCCCTGAACATGGATGTGCTTAAATAAGGCAATGGCAACACCTCGACCAGAAGAAACCCTCGCATTTCTGAACGAATACGGTCAGAAAAAACGCAGACCCAACCCTTCTTTAAAAGGCAAGAATCTAATTGCAGCTCTTGCGCTTGGTTTATTTGTCATCATAATCCTGTGGCTTATCTTCGCGCTCGTGTTCTCGGGCGACAAAACACAGCAAAATCTTACCGGTATTGCTGCCCAACAGCGTGATATGTACCGCTGGACCAACCTAGCTACTTCAAACGCTCGAAAGAGCGAAACACTCAATACTGCAGCAGTAATGAACGCATTCTTAGTGACTGACAATAAACAACTCTCTACCTATATTGTCGACACCTACAAGATAAAAGATATCGCGAAGGAAACCGACCCTCTACTGAATAAAACCGTAGACAAAAAACTAACTAATGCTGCACAAAATAACAGATTCGATGAAGAATTCAAGAATAGTGTCGGTTCGGGCATAAGCAAATACAAGCGCGACCTAAAGTCTGCGAGAGCAAACGCTAAGACGGCTGAGCTACAGAAGTTGCTCGACCAAGCACTGAGTCACATCGAAGCCGTTACGCTGCAGTAACAAGCTCGTAGCTATGTCTAATGAGGTCTTTAACCTCGTCCCACTCTAATTGCCCTGTCAAAACAACAGTATTCCAGTGTTTTTTATTCAGATGATAGCCCGGCATAACTGATTCGTACTTTTCCCGAAGCGTCACCGCAAGAAGTGGATCACATTTTAAACTAATTCGAATGGGGTCAGATTTCTCTGCCACTAAAGCAAACATCTTGGCGTTTTTCTCCTTACCCACTTTATAGACTGCGACTTCCTCGCCAAATGGATAATCAAGCCATGCGTTGGGAAGTGAAAGCAGATGTTCTTCGATTTTTTTGTGATCCATAGCCGAGAAATTATACCAAAATTTGACATATACATATAGATATTGATTTTTAACTCAAATGAGCCTAGTCTACCTGTGTAAGAGGATGTCACATGAGTCGAGAGCTGTTCGCCCAACCGGAACCCGAAACAATCGAAAAGATTACCAGTATTTGGGAGGCGGAGCTAGGCGAACTAGAAGTACCTCCAGACAAACATGCCATACATGTAGCGGGCATATTGTACGAGGGAGTTGAGGAGAAATATGGACCGGCTAGTAGCAATCCACTTTCCTATCATGGACCTACTCATTCACTTGATGTTTTGCGTCGAAACTTCATTATATGGCGAGAATGTCATAAACAGATTCCTGAAAAATTTCCACTTAAAGACCTCGGCTTGCTTGCAATATTGGGCCCCGGTCACGACCATGAACAACTTGAAACGATTCCTGGCAGAAACGAACAAGTCAGCTACACAAACACCGCCAAAGCTATGGATACACGGCGGCGTGTATACACCCACGAAGACAAAATGCGCATCCAAGGCGCGACACTCGTCACTAGAGTCACGCGTAACGAGGACGGTCAAATCCTACAGACGTACTTACGAGAAGGAGAACGTGACCCATTAAAACTCACAACTGCATACGCCGATATCAACGGCATTGCGATGGAGGGCGTGGACAGAATGTTGAAGGATGCCACTAACCTTTTCATGGAGATCTTTGGCATTAAACGCTCGGCGGAAATTGCGCTCCATCTAGATCAGTATGTAGACTTTCTTGGCAGCCAAGCGTTTTTCCTTAATACACGCCTCGAGGCACTCCCAGGAGATGTCGCCTATTACTTCCCTGAAAGCGAAGACGCGGTTAAGGTCGCCTTCGTAATGGCAGAGCTATTTAAGCCGAAGGATCTCGCCTTCAAAGTGGCAGAATTCATGCAAAAAAGTGGCATCTGTCGTGTTGTGCTACAGAATATGTCTCTTGGAAAGCTCGAGACGGTCAATAGTCTCGTTGAACATCTTGAGGATGAAATAGGCATTCAGTATAGAAACGAAACCAGCTCGTAGAAAAGTAACAGTTATTTTAGTCGTGTGAGATAAAATTTTAGCTCAGCGATCGACTCATTGATATCGTCCATCGCACGATGAACACTCTTTTTCTCAAACTCGTAGCCATACTTCCCTTCCATGACGATTTTCCACGAGCTCACGTCGAGCATCCGATAATGCAACCTAGCCTCGATAAGCGACCAATGCTTCCTGATAAAACGACGATCCTGATGAATGGAGTTTCCGGCAAGCACCGCAGGTTCATCGTCAAAGTGTTCATGTATGAGTGCTAGCAGTTCCTGTTGAATTTGCTGTTCGCTTTTGCCATCTTCGACCAATTTGAGCAACGAGTCTCGCGAAGCTGCTTCGGTCGCCCACCAAGGATTTGCATCCAATAACTTCTTAACTGATTTCACATCATGGCCAACGACAGCCTCGTATCGAGCAAGTTCATTAAATTCCCAATCCGTGACGAGTGCCGCCACCTCTAATATGAGATCTTGTTCGGGCTCAAGACCTGTCATTTCAAGATCTATCCAAAGTAATTTCTTAGCAGGTAGTGTTGTTGCCATAAGCTATTGCACAGTATAGCGCAGTTACACCGAAGCGGTAGATACCACCTACAGTACGTGCAGTAGCGTGAGGATAAACACAGCGATCCAAGCAATGAGGAAAAAACACACAAAGCGGTACACCGTAAATATATGGTTCATAAACTAAACAGCTCCGTTTCAATATTTCGCGCCGGCACTCCTAGTTCTTGAAGCTGAGTGGTAATTGCACGCTGCATGCCAGGAGGGCCGCATAATAAATATTTCGTACTACTGTCTGTAGTCTTTTGATGTTTAATAATCTTCTCCCCGCTCAACATGCCGCTTTTTTCAGTTTCGATAATAGCAATCTGTAGATTGCGCATTTTGGCCTTAATTGTTTTTAGCTCTGTTTCGTAGACCGCTTCCTTGCGGTCGCGCACACTGTAGTAGAGAGTTACTTTCCGCTTTGGTTGGTTCTTGACGAGCCATTGTAGTGAACTCATGAACGGTGTTATACCTATACCTCCCGCCACCATGACGAGATCATGAGTTGTTTCGTAGACAGAGTGTGCAAATATCCCAAACGGTCCCTGAATATACAGCAGATCGCTTCTATGTAGCAACGATAGCTTACCGGTAAAATCACCGCTGTTTTTAATTGAAAACCTGACCATACCATTCTCTTCGTAGTTAGAAATACTGAACGGATGCTCCTCTCGCGGAAGATTCTTGGCGGTAAACGTAACGAACGCAAACTGACCCGGCAGATACTTCATAGCTTTGGATTTTGGGATAGCTTTTATCTCCGTAATTGTGCCCTTTCGCTCAATTTCACAGACCTTGTAACTGTATCCTCTTCGAATATAACGCAGCCACACAAATTTATAGACTCGGGCAAATGCCGCGAGCATAAGAAGCGCAAACAACCACCACTTTAGAATCGGATATCGTTGCACATCGCTTGGGACAAGTAGAATGTGAATCATCATAAAGAATGCCGGAAAGCCCATGAAATAATGTGTGCGTTTCCACCACTGATACGGCAGCTTTACCCAATACGTTATACAGAGAAGAAAGATTATTATCCACAAAGCGAGTGATCCTGCCGTATATCCCAGCTTAATGCTACTCTCACTAGGAATGAGGTAACTTCGTATGAGCGAAGGATAGGACCATTTGCTCAAGAACAAAAACAATGGGTGACTAAGCATAAAGATAAAAGCTAATCCTCCCATCGTATGATGCACTCTATAGACGTTATTAAGACCTGCAAAAAGCTTCTCATAGACTCTTAGGCGCGTGGACAGCATAACATTGAGTGAATACAGCGTAAGACCAACGACTCCACACAGTTTGCTGAGTGACAGAAGTGGATTCTCGATGATGTAACTAAACGAGATCTGCGCAATGAGCCACAGCAACACTGAAGCAAGCACTACTCCCAATAATATCCACTGCCCCCCTCCTCGCCAGCCCTTAGGATGACTGTCTACTTCTTGAGCCATGCGATAATCCTTTTTGCCTCATCCTCGTGTAGCTTAAGTATGATTCGTTTAAATCGTCGCTTCGAAGTTGTAATTACTAATACGTCCTTTAACAAAGGACGAGTCCAGCCATTTGGCTTGCTTGCATAAACAAAATCCCAGCCTTGTGGCGAGTAAAATGAGCCTGCGATAATCACGCCGGGAAGATAGCTTCCTGGAGCCCTGAACTCATATGTTCGCCAATCACGGAATTCATCAAGCCATTCAATAGTACTTATACTGCTTTTTGGTACTGTTAGTCGCTGTCGCATTGCGTAAATTGATTCTCTTTTTGTTAGTTGCACAACTAACTGGTCGTCTGAAACTGTGACACGCAAGCATTTACTCCTAACTTTCGTTCCTTATATCGTACCAAAAAAAAGCGCTATTACTTAGGATTTATCGAAGTTGAGAGAACAAGAATTTATGCAGTAATGCTGCCCGCTCGGTGACGAGGCATCGTCAAATAGATGACCCAAGTGACCGCCACAGTTTTTACAGATAACTTCTGTGCGCTGCATACCCCAAGAATTGTCTGGGACTAACTCAATAGCACCTTCAGCAACTACATCCGCAAAGCTTGGCCAGCCCTGCAATCCTGGCTGATCCGATTCATATTTACTATCACTGGCAAACAAAGTGGAGCCACAGGCAGCACATACATATGTGCCTTTGGCGGAATTTTGTAGATACTCGCCACTAAACGGCGCCTCAGTCCCCTTCTCAACCAATACTCGGTATTGCTCCGGTGTTAGCTTCTGAGCAAAATCCTTCTTCACTATTTAGTCTTCTTGCCGGCGTTAGCACCTGCTCCTGCGGTACCTTTTGCGACGCCTTTAGTCATATCCTTTTCCAAATCAAGTTTGTCGAGACGCAACGCCTTGACGCCAAAGTAAACGACCGCCGCTATAGTCACGAAACTTATAAGTGTACTGATGAAAGCTCCGTATGCAAGTTGATTACCTGCTGCACAACCCTCGACTGTTTTCTTGAGGCATACTGCTTTGTCGTTTAGATTAACGCCACCTGTTAGTAGACCAATGACAGGGTTTAGGATATTGGCAACTAGTGAGTCAACGACACTTTTAATCGCGGTACCAAGCACGAGACCTATCGCAAGCCCCACTATGCCTTGCTGTCGAACAAAGACCATAAATCCTTTTATCTGTTTCTCAACCACAATAAACTCCTTATTTGCTTCAACTGGCATTATAACTCCCTCCACTCAGCCTGCAAGCATTAGAATAACCGTTTATAGAGGCTCCATGTGACCACAGACACAAGCAAAGACAGCGTCATGCCCCAAAGTATGTCGACTACCACAATAAGCCCAGGGAAACCCTTGAGCGTTGCATAATTAGTCAGATCGTATGTCATGTATGTCGCTAACCCAAATAACGCACCTCGAACAGCAGCATCCTTCATAGAGCCAGACTGGAGCGCAGGTGCGATTACGAAGTAAATCAGCAGTCCAATAAAAAGCGTGTAAAACAATCCAGCAGCAAACCACTTCACGTTATCTGTCATGAGCTTCCCAAGCTGCTCTGCGTATAGTTTTTTTGAAACTACACCAAGCCAGACGCCGTCAAAAAGCACAAACACTCCGAGCGCGATCGCATACAAGGCTGCATAGTTAATTTTCACAATTCCTCCTAAAGCTTAAGTTCTTTAAACGCATCATTGAGTACAGATAACATTTGTTCATATTGTACATCCGAATCGTTCGTATAGAGATACACAACATTATCAACAGCCTCGATATTCACACTGAATGGCAGCGCAAACAGTTTCTCCATAAACACTGGGTGCAATAACTCAAAACTCGTAACTTGCTCTTCATCGCTGGCGAACACCTCATATCGTTTATTGAAGTCCTCCCACTCCATAGATATCTTTTGCAGTCCTTTGACCCGATTAAACAATCCGCCCTGTTTTTTGCGAACGATAATATTTCCATACGACTTTGGTAGTGTCGCCTGCGCGATTGTGTAATTTGTTGAAGTCGACAGTACATTTGGTACATACGTATATATTTCAATCAAGATCTTGTTGTGCAGTCCAATGCAGTGATTATTGATATCAGATTGCTCAAATGAGGCACCCCCAAACAGCTGCCCGCGCTGCGGCAATAATAATCGACCCCAGTCTGGACTAAAATAGAGATTATGCGAAGCTGCGAAGTCTCGTAGTTGCGAAACCAGACTTCCAGGCTGCTCTGTTGCTTGCTTGATACCATCAAGCTTCCACTTGTTGGCGGAACGAGTAAACTTCCAGGTTTCACTAAATATTTCGTTGGACCGCGTTAATATTTCACCTCCCTCAGTGCGAACCAGTCTGTCTTCGGCGGTAGCTGTGAAGGAAACTGCAGCAGTGTCTGTGTCCACTCCTGCCTTATCGGTAACCGCATCGACTTGCGCTGAGAATATTTTGACATCTGTCATCGTATTGGTGCGCCCTAGGTTTCGTAATGCCGTCATCATAAGTGAGACATGCTCAAAATACGGCTTCGTCATATACGTACGCATCGACGTAAGGTCAAAGTTCTGCCAGTCCTTTTGAAACTGAATGAAAACCTGCTTGGCGCTGTCAATTAACTTCGCCCATACAGGATCGGTAGAAGCGGCTAAGGCAATGTCCTTTTGTGCTCGGTTTTGATCCGCAGCATACTTTGCAGCCTTCTTGGCGGCATAACCGAATACAAAAACAAATATACCTATGAAGAACACCCAGAAACCAGCGAATATCAACCAAACCCACCACGGAGTTGGACCAGTCGATCCTCCACTTGAACTACTTGAAGAATGGTAACTACTGCCGCCAGACGAGTGCGAGCTCCCGCCTCCGCCAGACGATCCTCCACTTGAACCCCCGCCGCCAGCTCGAGCGAACCACTGTGCTATCTGTATGCTTGCCCATAACATCTTAGTTAAGAGTATAAAGCAGTTTTACAATTTCAATTCATCAAAGGCTTTTTTAAGCAGATCTAGCATTGATTCATAGGAAGTATTTCTATCCGTGCTATACAAATACAAAATATTATCGGTTACTTCTATATTAACTTCGTAGCCAAGTTCGATTAGCGTCACCATATATGCGGGATGCAAGAGTTCGAAACTCGTAACTTGCTCAACGTTATCTGCGAACACTTCGTATTGATCATTAAACTCTCGTGCCTCCATCGATATTTTGTTCAGGCCTTTGATATCTCGACGCCAACGACTCTTTATGCGTCGCACAACAATGTTGCCGTATGTTTTTGGTAACACCGCCTGAGCAACTACGTAGTATTCAGAGAGACTTTTCGCTGGCGCGTAGCTATAGAACTCGACTAAGGTATTTTTATAGTTACCAATTACGTGATTATTTACGTCCGAATTCTTGAAGTCTGCTTCTGAAAATAACTGTCCACGCTGTGGTAAGAGTAGCCATCCAAAATCAGCATTGTAGAAAAAAGCGTTCTGCTCAGCAAACTGTTTTAATGGTGCCGAACCGCTATCATATGTTTCGGTTTCTTGTTTAATATCAGCAAGAAGCCAATTACTACCCTGACGTTTAAAATGCCATGTTTCTTGCCAAGCTGAGGAATCTTCGTAGATCTGTTTATTGTTATCCAGAGTGTCAATGAGTCTGTCATTGGCGTGTGCCTGGATGATCACTGCGAATCTGTCTTGCGAATTATCAATTGAATCCTGCACGTCAACGAATGTCATGCCGTCTAGCTTTGCATTCGCCACTTCGTTGCGCCTCCCCATCGCGTATAGCGCACTCAGCACAAGCTGCATGTGTGCATAATACGTAGGCACAAGATAGGACTGCATGCGCTTAAAGTTAAAACTACTCCAGTCCGTCTGATAGGTATCAAACGTAGATTGTACGATTTTTCTCAAGCGGTCTTCACTCCAGGCTGCATCTTTAGAGCTCGCAGCACGCAGTTGGGTGGCTGCAGACTTTGCTAGTGAGGCGACTTTCCTGTTGAAACCTAATGCGCCCGCGAAAAAGCCTGCCATTCCGCCAGCAAATGTGACAATACTCCAACCTTTGAAGATCACAGCACATAAAATGGTTACCGCAATAAGCACTGGTATAGAAACCAGCACACCAATAATCTTTTTGCCTCTTTTTTGGGCATACTCCACGATCGAGCTTATAGGCCAGTAGCCGGCCATGAAAAAGAAGACCAATACACCGCCGCCTCCTCCACCGCCCGAACCACCGCCGCCACCGCCGCCTCCTCCACCGCCCGAACCACCGCCGCCTCCACGAGCAAGTATTTCTAGAGTGTGAAGTAGGTCAGCTGCAAAATGCATCACATTTTCTCAGGAGCATTAAGTCCTAGTAGGGAAAGTCCATTCTTGAGCACCTGACTATACGCCTCTACAAGCCGCAATCGGAAATTCTGTCTCGTGTCGCCAATGACACGGTTATGCTCGTAGAAGTAATTAAAAGTCTGTGCTAATTCATAGAGGTAGGTGCATATTAAGTGTGGGTGCAGCTCATCGGAAGCTCGTAGCACAACATCTGGATATTCAGTGAGCTTTCTGATCAGACGCGTCTCATCAGGCTCAAAATCAAACACCTCGGTGTCTACGCTATTTTCCGAGGACTTTGCGAGTATGCTTCGTGCGCGAGCATGTGCGTACTGTAGATATGGACCTGAGTTACCTTCAAGCGCAACGGATTCAGCGGGATCATATACGACATCGCCGCCAATACGGTTCTTCAAAAAAGCATATCGTACTGCCGAGATTGCTATCGCTTCGTCATTTTCGGCACGCATAGCAGCACGCGCCGCGTCCAATACGTCGCTTGCTTTGAGCACATTACCCTTTCTACTGCTCATCTTCATTCCGCCGGCAAGCTTAATCAGCCCATGCGTCAGGTGTTTCGTAGGCGAGGTAATGCCTGGTTCTATTTTCCCTATAACCGCCTGAACAACTTTCATGTATTCCACAATGTCGTTTGCAGTGATGATGATGCTTAGATCAAAATGAAACTCTTCCCACTTGTGCAAAGCTAGGCCTAAGTCTTTAGCTTCATATGTAGGCAAGCCTTTTGAAGTAAGAAAAACCCTGGTATGCAAACCTTCGTCTTCACCGTTATATACAACTGCACCCTCCGAATGGGTGAACACTGAATCTTTCAGACCGTCTTTTACGGCCTGAACACCCCGCGGTGTCGTAACGCTCTCGGGATAATACTTGGTAAAAGGAATCATCTGTAACCGAGAGTACAAAGCTTCAAAACCGTCGTAACTCCACTGACGACACGTCCAATAAATGTGCGCGAAAGCACTTTCATGATCATTGTTCTCGTGTAACTGATATATTCTTTTATTCAGTTCACCTATTTCTTCTTTGGCATCTTCTTTGTCCTCATATGCACTCGCACCCTCTACATATCGATCTGACAACCAACTAGCGCGCTCAACCTCATTTATAGCATCTAGCTTCTCGGGATTAGCGCCACGTAGTTTCTTCAATATCGCCCACATGGTTTTTGCTACGTGCAACCCTACATCACCACCAAAGTTAACCCGCTTAACCTCTGCCCCACCCGCTTCCAACAAACGCGAGATAGCGTCCCCAACCAAGCTGGTGTAGAGGTGTCCTGCGTGAAGTTCTTTAAACGGATTTGGATCTGAGTATTCCGCGACTACAACCTGATCTTTATAGCGCGTATTCTTACCATAAGAGTTTTTCTTCTCTGCAATTTCAAGGAGGCTGCGCTGCCAATGTGCATCAGTAAAACGAAGGTTTATAAATCCCGGGGCGACTACATCAACACTACGCACCATTTCTGTAGACTCACGTAAAGTATTTGCGATCCTGTCGGCGATCTCCATCGGTGCTTTGTGGACTTGCTTTGCCAAACGAAGTGCAACATTTGTCGCAACATCTCCATGCTGCTCGTCTGGCCTTGTCAGTTCTGGGTCAATGTCTATATCGAAGGCGCTACGAATAGCCGATTCGACGATTTTTGTTATCGCTTCCATTGATCGATAGTATATCACCCCTGTCGGAGTTGTCGTACGCAAATATCATAAAGTCTTTGCTTGACTCTTGCGACGATTCAGTTAAGCATTAGTAGTACATGGAAGATGCCAACACGAGTACTAACGAAAATACGACGACCCTACCTAATTCGATTGCAAACAGGGGTCAACTTGCTGGCGTACAGCAGACACACGTGTGGTATAGTTCAAATCCATTCATCGCTGTTATCCAAGGCATGGTAATCGGCCTACTGGAAAACTCCGCCTCGATCCTACTTATTCCACTTGTCGCAGTTATCATCGGAGCGGTCACGGCACTTATACCGCTATTCTTCTCCTCGCTACTATCAAACACAACTACATCAATTGTTGCCGCCGTCTGGCTAGGGCTTCAAATGCTCGTGCTACTTTTTGCACTGAGTTTGCACCTACAGTTAATGATTGCTAGTTTTCATCAGGAGAGGATAAGTGTACATACCGCGATTGATCGCGCCCTGCAACGACCGTTGGGATTTTTTGGAGTCACTTTGGTTTGTATGTTTGTTCCAATCTTAGCGTTTACGCTTATTCTAAGGTCGAGCGCAGTCTGGCAAGTACTACTCGGTGGCGGTCTGCTCATTCCAGGCTATGTGATCATCGCTCGCTTCTGGCTGGCTATGTTTTTCT
>CAZNVG010000021.1:0-18613 GCA_964576475.1 uncultured Candidatus Saccharibacteria bacterium
ACAAAGAATGGGTGCAGTCTTTTTTTGCGTCCATGGATATGGACATGCGTAAGCGTCGATATACAAACATAGACCAAACTATTGAATATATATATGGGTCTGCAGAGGTTATAGGGTTGTTTATGGCTCGAATTATGGGGCTTGATCCAACGGCTGATGAATTTGCGCGTCTGCAGGGTAGAGCAATGCAGTTTGTGAATTTCATACGAGATATCGCAGAGGATAATGATTTAGGACGGCTCTATTTTCCTCGAGAGGATCTAGCCCAACACGGTCTGAGGGATTTGAGCGAAACAGAGTGTCGTGGCAAACCGGAGCAATTTGCAAACTTCATGCGTTTACAAGTCGACCGCTATGAATCATGGCAGGCGACTGCGAGGGAAGGGTTTCCATATATCCCGCACAGACTACGCATACCTCTTCGTACTGCCGTAGGTATGTATGATTGGACCGCGAAACAGATAGCAAATGATCCTTTCATTGTGTTCAGCATAAAAGTTAAACCCTCAAAATACAGAGTTCTGTATCAAGCGCTGCGTAGTGCGTTGTTGCCATGAAATGGGTATATCTATGTTTTGACTTGGTTATAGGCTCTGCGGGGCTGTGGGCAAGCTTCAGGTACAAACTAAATACGCACAGTAGAAGTCGCCAAATGATCAGGGCGTTTTGTATGGTCAGCATTCCGTTTATTGTATGGGATGTATTCGCAGCAAAGTCAGGGCACTGGAGTTTTAATGGCGTTTATACATTGGGGGTTCGTGTCCTAGGGCTTCCTATTGAAGAACTGCTGTTCTTTATCGTGGTTCCTTTTGCGTGCATGGTTGTTTGGGATGGAGTAGAAAAGTACGTAGAAGACTCGGGCTTCCTGTCGGGACACATGGTCATCGCTTGTTTTGAGCTCTTTTCGCTTGTTCTACTCATTACTCAATGGGAACATATGTACACCAGAGTCGTGTCGTTGGCTTTTCTTGCTGTTTGTATAGTTTTGTCGCAATGGCTTCGAGCCGTCATCATGCGTAAGCGATTCTGGATTTTTCAGCTTAGTGTGTTGTTGCTTTTTGTCTTTGGTAATCTAATTCTCACAGGTTTGCCGATAGTACGTTACGGAGCGGATGCAATTACGGGCATGCGCTTTTTGACTATTCCTTTTGAGGATTTTCTTTATAATTTTGTACTTCTAAACCTATTTCTTATTGGCTACAGATTTTCGTCTAAATCCATGGATCATGTCCCGAGCGAGTAAATAAATCAACCCTGCACAAATAGCGCTTAGCCAGTCTATTGGTGAGAGAGGTCCAGCACCAAAGTAAGGTTGTATCAGTGGATTGTAGACTATGTTTATAACGCAGAATAATGAGAATCCAAATGCGACAAGTAGTCGCTTGTTGCTCCATAAATAGGAGCTAAATACCGTCGGCTGGTGGGACACTCTGCGCAAAAGAATATTGGCAAACTGACACAATACAATTGTTAGATAGGTAAGGATGGTGGCCTTAGCGTACAAAGTTGAGGACGTGTCAAAATGCATGGGATCGACGCCGTTGCGTTTGAAGAATAATAGGTAGTTACCGAAGGCGAGCAGACCGATAAACAGCCCGCTTAGTGCAAGGTCAGAGATAGTGCCGCGATTTAGGATGTGGTCACGGAGTCGCCGAGGGCGTTCTTCCATAAGTTCTGATTCAGGTGGATCCCAGCCCAAGGCGGCTATAGGGAACAATTCTGCGATAAGATCTACAGCGAGAATTTGCACTGCTGTTATAGCCAAAGGGATATGGAATATGGTGACCGCTACGAGACTAATCAGAACGGTAAACAGCTCTCCGGTGTTTGAAGTCAAGCAAGATATTGTAGCCTTCTTGATGTTTTGAAATATAACACGACCTTGCTGTATAGCGCCAACGAGCGTATGGAAGCTGTCGTCGAGGAGTACGATCTCGCTGGATTGTTTGGCTACATCGGTACCGGTCTTACCCATGGCCACGCCAATATCGGCACGTTTGAGAGCAGGAGCATCATTGATGCCGTCGCCAGTTACCGCAACTACCTCGCCTATGTGCTTGCCAAGTTCGACTATGCGGAGCTTATCTTCAGGAGCTACCCTAGAAAATATTACCTGGCCTTTAGTAATGTAGCCTGCTACTTCATGGTCTGTTAGAGCTCGAAGCTCTTCGCCCGAGATAAGAGTAAGATCGGATTCTTTATCTGCCAACCCGGCTTTTAACGCTATAGCCTTGGCTGTCAGTGCATTATCTCCCGTGATGATGGATATAGGAATATGCGCTCTTGAGGCCGCAGCGATAGCTTCCGGAATTTCTTCTCGTGGGGGATCGATCATACTAGCTACACCGAGGAATACCAATCCAGTTTCTGTGTCATCCATGGTAAGTTTCTTCGGAGTGCTATTAGCGGGAAGTACTTTATATGCGTACGCTAGGTTGCGCATTGCTTCTGAGGCTAGCTTTTCTGTGTAACTATCTATTTCGTGACGGTCTGCTTTTGTTAGTTTTCGAATTCTACCGCCATCCCAAATGTGCGTGCTTACTTCAAGCACACTCTCTGGGGCTCCTTTCACGAATGAACATAGTTGGTTGTTGTAGCGGCGGGCAGAACTCATGCGCTTCCGACCAGAGTCAAAAGGGAGCTCGCGCAACTCTGGGTGTCTCTGATCAAGCGTTTTAGGATCAATACCTGCTTTGTGCGCCAATGTTATGAGCGCTCCTTCTGTAGGGTCGCCAAGCGTGTACCAGTTCGGATGTTCGCTGTCTGGTGCATGTACTGATGCGTTTGATGCAAAGACTCCGGTAGCAAAGAACAATTTTATTTTTTCAAGGTCACCTTCGTGTAGGTGTGAGTCATTGATGCCGAGAATTGTGCCCTTGGGCTCGTAGCCTGTTCCAGTGACGTGATACTGCGTCGCACCTATTCGAATGTATTCGACCGTCATTTCGTTCTTTGTGAGTGTCCCTGTTTTATCTGTACAGATAATGCTCGTTGCGCCTAGTGTCTCAACCGCTGATAATTTTTTGACGAGGGCACGTTCTCGGGCTAGTTTTACGGCTGCCTGAGCGAGCGCGACGTTTACTTCTGACGTCAATCCCTGAGGTATCATTGCGCTTGCTATGCCTATAGCAAATATAAACGAGTCTTTCATGGACAGGTCTGCCTTAAGGGCGATTAACGCCAAAATACCACCAAGAATAAGTGTGCCTTGGGTTATTCTTCTGGCAAGATGTGACATTTCACGCTGTAGTGGGCTGGGGTCCGACTTCGTGTCCTGACTAAGGCTCGCTATGCGTCCAAGTTCGGTCCGCATGCCAGTGTCCGTTACGACAACAAATGCATTACCGGTTGCCACTGTCGTACCCATGAACACTAAATTGTGTCTCAGTGCCAGTTCTACATCTGTCTTTATGGCGTGATCAAACTTTCGCGAAGGGTTGCTCTCTCCAGTCAATGCGAAGTCATTAGTCGAAAGCTCTGTTTCGTCAATAATGCGCCCGTCGGCAGGCACCGAATCTCCTTCATCGATCCGCATAATATCGCCGGGAACCAACTCGAGTGAGTCAATCTCAATTAGCTGTCCAGCCCGCATTACTTTGGCACGAGCAACAACAAGCCTCTCTAGAGACTCCATGATCCTCTCTGCTTTATGCTCCTGAAAGAACCCAATACAGGCATTGATGAGCACAATTACGACCAGAATCGCGGCCGTGCGAGTGTCTCCGAGATAGCGTGATATACCTGCGCTAACGAGTAGCAACAAAATCATTAAATCTTTAAATTGTCGTAAAAACTTGAAACCAATCCACTCTTTGTCTACTTTTTCGAGGCGATTTGGCCCCACATGAAATAAAAGGGTAGCGGCAGTATGTTTGTTTAGCCCTTTTTTTGACGTCTTTAAGCGGCGAAGTACATCTGTTACCTCGCTCTTGTAATAGGGCTGCTGCTGCGCTTTTTTATCCACCGTTAGAATTATCCTTATGCTTGATTCTTATAGTAGCAGAAATAAGGGGTCGCATATGTAAAACAACGACATAACGTTTGATTGACAATTTAGCAATAAAGTGCTAATGTTTAAGAAGTAAAACAAAACAAAAATTCGACACGTATGACACGAAAAGAATCATCCCCAGCAGATCAAGAAAAATCACGAGCTACTAAAGAAAGCGCCGCTCGAATAGGCAAGATAGCCGTCTCTTTAGGTGTTGGAGTACTTTATGCCTCACAGAAAGGCACAATTGAAGCTGCATTCTCTCATGCCGGAGTCAACGAAGCAGGTGTAACCGCAATTATGCTTGGTGTTGGTGTCGGCGTTAGTGGGTCACGAAAATACATAAGTAATCTTGAGAAATCAATGAAAGAACGTGTCGGAAAGTCTCGAGAACGGATAAAAGAGCTACACAAGAAAGGTGGCGTGCGGATGCTTGGTCTGTCTGCCATAAAGACTGTCGGTGACTTTGCTGGCAAGACAGGTCAAAAAGCTGTTAAGAAATTTACGGGCATCACAGACACCTGGGACAGTATTAAAAAGTCGTCCAAGCAGCGTCGAGAAAGACGCGAGGAATCAGAAGACGCTCAGGCCACCCAGGAGAAAAAGGACCGTGCTGCACGAATTCGTGGGGTTGCGGTCGTTGTAGGTTCCGGCGCTATCGCAATTACAGCACAATACATTGGTGCTCGCACGGGCTTGGGAGCGCTTGGCGAATCGATGTATGAGTTCTCAAAGAAAACAGGCAGGGAATGGGCAGACGATGGCAAGATCACCGTTGACGAATATGATGAAATCGCTGAGGCGAGTTTTGATGCCGCATCTTCACTAACCTTTGATGCTTTCGATGATGCCTTTGGAGTTAACCCGCAGACAGAGTTTAAGCAGGTTATTGACTTGGCCGCCCGAGAGCGTGCCGCACTAGAGAGTGGTTTGCCCGTATGAGTAACTTTGAACAGGGTGGATTTGACCATGAGGCCGAACGACCTTTAAGTGAGGCAGAGCAAATGATCGTTGATTCTTTTGCCCCGCTTCACGAAGCTGCTGCCATGCTGCAATCTCGAGATATGAATACTGCTATTTCTGATGACGACTACAACAGGCTCAGTTTGATAAAGAGAGGTGTGGAGTCAATAACGGATCAAGCCCTGCCGCAGACGCATACATTTAATACAGCGCAGCGGGGTGTAGAAGTAGACGTTTCTCTTAATAGTACTTTTTTTGAACAACTAACGGCAGTTCATACTGTGTTAGCTGAAACTCAGCCTCTTCATACTGTCGATGGAGTATTCCAGGGCATAAACGAGAAGATAATAAGTAACTTTGAACTACTTATGCAGAATGCTCGCACGGGCGCAGTAGGCAGTGAGAAAAAGACCTACCATGGAGTCCACGAAGCTATGTTTGAGCATGCTAGGTATGCAAGCTTATCAGGATATTCATACGTTAGCCGTCGACTCATGAAGGCCTCACGAGAATCTGGCTATGAGAAAGAATTTGATAAACCGCAGTACGATGAATTATTGGATAGCCCAAGTTGGCGCACTGCGTACTTATTGGATAGAGTGTCTCATTCGGTAGCTGCGGCTAAGACCGAAGGACGCAAGCTAACTGATGAGGAGAAAATGCCTGCAGTCAAAGCACTATCTCGGTTTGGATTTAATGAGAAGGAAGCCCGCTCAATTCTCGGGGCTGCGTGGTCACGTAATCCGGATAACAAGTCTGTGCAATATAAAGCAGACATAATTGCGCTCAAAGTAGTAAATACACTGGATGCTATCGAAGCACTTGCTGAGATAGATGCAGATGCTCCCCTGAAAGCTCACCAAGTTTTCGGAATTCGTAACTTTGATCGTTACAAAGCAGCACAGCTTGCTCGACAGCTAGACGCTGAGTTTCAGCCTGATATGGTTGCGATTAGTGCGGTTGCTGACTGGAATGGGGCTTTCGGTAAGTTTGGTACAGAGGTGGAAGAGCTATGTGAAGCGCCGATATTTGTAGAGGCTGTAAGCCCGCTTGATATGGTGGATCGATTAGAGAAGCTCAAGACTGCGCGAATACCTCTCCGATCGGTTATTGTTGCCGGGCACGGAGATGAGTCGTTAATCCAGTTGGGAAGAAAAAAAGATCAGGTACTCACAAAAGATATCATTGAACAGACACGTTCACTACGACAGCTGGTAAGCAGTGGTCTCATCGAGAAAGGTTGCCGTTTAGTGTTGCTCTCATGTAATACGGGCCATAAAGGCGGTATTGCTGAAAGTATTGCGGCGCTGCCTGGACTAGAGTCAGTACAGGCACCAGACTTCATTTCAATGGGACTACGTAGATCTGAAGAAGACCCATCCAAGTTTGTATATAAGAAGGATGACGGTCACGACGCAGGTGTTACGCACTCATTTAGTAAGCATAAGTAGCCTCTGCCCCCAACGACACGTATACTAAGGTTAATGGCTGAGGGCAAGAAAACACTCGCAATTATAGACGGTAAATCTATCTTCTACAGAGGGTATTATGCGATGCCGTATTTAAGCACGAAAGACGGCACCCCAACAGGTGGCGTGTTTGGTTTTGCCTCGTTGGCACTGGAGATTGTTAAGCGACTCAAGCCTGATTACGTGTGTGTTGCGTGGGATAAGCCAAAGACCAACATTCGTTCACGCCTGGAAATGTACCCGCTTTATAAGGCGAATCGTAAGCCCGCACCGCCAGATTTCTATGCACAGATCCCGATTCTCCACGAGCTGCTCGAGGCGTTCGGCTGGCCATTACTGGAGCTTGATGATTATGAAGCCGACGATATTATGGGTACGCTAGCCGCTAAAGCCTCAAAACAGGGCATAGAAACAGAGCTTATTACAAGTGATTTGGATGTCCTACAGCTAATAGACGGCAACGTTAAAGCATTCACTCTAAAAAAGGGGTTGAGTAATGTTGAAAGGCTAAATCCTGAAACTTTCCAAGAGAAATACGGCATTGATGTACATCAGTTTGTAGATTTAAAGGCGTTAAAGGGTGATAGCTCCGACAACATTCCTGGTGTTGCTGGGATAGGAGAGAAAACTGCGATAGAACTTCTGAAGCAGTACAAGACTCTCGACGGCGTCTACGAAAACATCGAGTTAATTAAAGACTCTGTCAAAAAGAAGCTCGTTGCTGGAAAAGATATGGCATATCTGAGCAAGAAACTAGTGACGATTATGTGCGACGCACCTGTCGAACTAGATCTAAAGGCGATGGATATAAATAAGCTAGATACTGCAGAGCTGGCGGCGATACTAAAGCGGCTTGAGTTCCGTTCACTGTTGAAAAATCTACCCGAGGGTATGCAATCAGATGTTCCTGTGGTGCCCGAGGTGAGTGGTACGGTACTTAATATTGGGAGCAATACTGTCATTTCCTCGGATAAGGATCTTAAAAAACTAACGTTGAATGGCGATGTTTTATTTGTACATACACGTTCGGCGGGAGCTCATGGTCGTCAGCCACAGTATCTCGTGCTTGCAACAGATCCTCACCAAGTCTATACGCTGGAACTAGAGAAATTGTCGGCCAATGCCGTACGTGAAGCTCTCAAAATAATTGAGGATTCAAAAACGCCAAAAGTTGGTTACGATTTAAAAACTGATAGCAAATGCGTACTAAGTCTGGGGATGAATTTAGAACCTGTCGGGCACGACGTTCTGCTCGGGGCATTTTTGGTCAACAGCTTGCGGAGAGAAGTGAGCTTAACAGATCTTGCGTCCTCTGATTTGGGATATGAAGGCGCCCCTTTTGAGGACCTTGATCCTGAAAGTTTTGTAGCGCGAGCACCTGAGATTATTGCTGTCATCCACGCGTTGTTCCATGCTCAAACCGAGCAAATGGGTGACATGGGTCGCGTTCAGGAAGTCGCACGCACCATCGATTGGCCAGCTATACCCGTGCTGGCTCGCATGGAATACAGAGGCATTGAGCTTGATACTAAGCAGCTCGACAATTTGAGAGATCGACTTGATGATAGTATTTCGGACCTGGAACAAGAAATTTATGGGTTTGCTGAGAGCGAATTCAATATTTCAAGTCCTTCGCAATTGGCGGACGTGCTTTTCGTAAAGCTGAACCTACCGACCACAGGGGTCAAGAAGGGTAAGACGGGAAGCTATTCTACGGCTGCAAACGAGCTTGATAAACTCAAGGACCTCCATCCGATTATTGCTCTCATTTCACAATATCGTGAGGTCACAAAGCTCAAAAATACGTATGTAGACACACTTCCAAAGCAGGTTGATGAGAAATCACGAATCCACACTACCTACAACTTAGCGACAGCCCAAACAGGTCGATTAAGTTCGGTAGATCCTAATCTTCAAAATATACCTGTTCGCACGGACTTAGGTAGAGAAATTCGGACAGCATTTGTGGCGGGTAAAGGTAAAGTGTTTGTGTCGGCTGACTACTCTCAGTTTGAACTACGACTTGCTGCGTATCTTGCTGGTGATAAGGGACTTATGAAGATATTCAACGATGGTACGGATGTTCACACAGCTACTGCAGCACAGGTATATGGCCTGAAAGAGGATGAGGTGGACAAAGATTTACGTCGAAACGCAAAGGTTATTAACTTCGGTATTATTTACGGTATGAGTCCGCACGGTCTTAGTGTGGCAACAGGTATGAATGTCGCTGAGTCCAAAGCTTTCATCGATAAGTACTTTGAGCTCCGAAAACCATTACTAGATTATATGAACAAGCTCAAGGAAGAAGCTAAAGAGAAGGGGTATGTTGAAACTTTATTTGGTCGAAGACGGCCAACGCCAGATGTAAAATCGAGTAACTATATTGTTCGCTCTGCTGCTGAGAGAGCGGCAATAAACATGCCAATACAAGGTACGGAAGCGGATCTAATGAAACTTGCGATGGTCGCGCTAGACAGCCGCTTAGATGATGATTGCCAGCTGCTTCTGCAAGTGCATGATTCGCTCCTAGTCGAGTGCCCTGAGGATAAGGCAAAAGCTGTGGCGAAGTGCATGAAGGAGACTATGGAGCAAATCTATAAATTACCAGTAAAACTCGATGTTGACGTGCATACTGCTAACAATTGGGGTGATTTGTAGTGGCAATTGAGACTTTCACAACTCCAGAGAATAGATGGCTTAGTAATATGTGGCGATTAGATAACTGGGTAACTACCAGCCTAGGAATTGACGTTCCAACTACTGAACACGGTTACGTTGCCGAAAAGTTTGCCGATCCAGAAGTGCATCGATACATAACTGGCTTAAAGCGCGGCATTGATGCAAAAGAGAAAGGAAACGAACTGTTGCAACAGGGGGCGGAGTTGTCAGAGGGTTTCCACGAACGAAAGATTGAGATAATGACTGGGTTTATCCGTCAGAAGTTTGGCCGCAATCTTGATCTTGCCGCCAAGCTTATAGATACCGGTAACGAAGAGCTAATAGAGGGTAACTATTGGGGAGATAGGTTCTGGGGTGTTGATCCAATCGGAAGCCACGACGGCGCAAATAATCTTGGGTTAATACTAATGAAAGTCCGAGCAGAACTAATAACTGCCTGACTGTAATGATTACATCGTTGTTCGTTTTTTGTGGTGTGCAGATGGTACGCTTAGTATATGGAGAAAGTGTTAGAAGAACGAGAAGTCATTCATCATCCAGAGCTCGCTCGACATGAGCTAGGACCGAATAGTAATGGCGTCCTTCATTTACCGCGTTTTGTTGGTGGTGTGATGTTGCGAAATATGCAAATGGAGGCCGAAGATCCGACTAGAGTCGCATGGCATGATAATCATAATACGTATGTAAATAAGCGTGGCCTCACGATCGTGCAGAATCATGATGTGTACGCACTCAAATTATCTGAAGGAGATCAGGAGCCGCTACGAAGGATACCTCATCTAGTGAGTGCGGCCCACAGAGTAACGAGCTTCATTCAAAGAATTGATGCCTTTCCAGGCCTTGAGACATGGAAGCCTGACGAGCTATCTTTGCATAGATATGACGACCCTGAGCTTGGATTAAGTTTTCATAAAGACAATCAACGCTTTGTCGGCGTGATTGCTATTTTAGCGGTTGAAGGCGTGTGTAGGCTGCTGATTAGAAAGAGTCCAGAGGACGACGAGGTACATGAGTATGTTATTGGCGCAGGTGACCTTGTGCTGCTTCGGGCACCCGAGCTCTATGAAACCGAAGAGGATATCAGGCCTGAACATTCCGTGGGGTCACTACTTACGCCTACAAGAACTTCTATGATGTTGCGGGACAATAATAAGCCCCGAGAGAGGGTGGCGGGCTTTAGGTATGAGAATTGGTAATTAATGGTAGGTAGTGCGGGATGTCTTTTCGGTGTACCCGCAGCCACGCGGCACCTGCGTCGATAGCGATTTTTGCAGCCTCGAGATTAACAGCGATCTCAAGTCGATTTTCACCTAGGAATTTCTTATGTGATGCGCCTATCATCACTTGATGATCTGGGGCATATTTTGGAAATTCTAATAGCTCGAAGTTCAGCTCGCGGCTGCTTTTTCCGAATCCAATACCAGGGTCGAGCCATATACGTGAACGATGTATACCGCGCAGTACGAGGTCGTCACGACGCGTAAGTAATTCGTCGACTACCTGCTCAACTGAGTCGGTTGGTTTAAAGAAATGAGCCGCCTGAATATCTTCAGCATCAGGGAAGTGACTGACTATGCAGTCGAGTTCATTCTCGGCTACGAATTCCTGCATGGCAGGATCACGGAGACCGGTGACGTCGTTTACGATGAAACTGCGAAGGTATGAGAGGGCTTTGCGTGCTGTTGCAGGGTGGTAAGTATCTAGCGAAACAGCTTGTCGCCCACTCAACAAGCGTAGGGCCGGCTCGATTCTTTGCCACTCTTCATCGTCGCTAAGAGGGGTTGCGCCCGGTCTCGTGGATTCAGCACCTATGTCTACGAGGGAGCCACCGTACTCTAGTATTTCATCATACGCATCTAAAGCTTGCTGTGGGGTGGCTATGTCTCCGCCATCAAAGAAGCTGTCGGGTGTGTAGTTAATTATTCCCGCTATTTTGGTCATGGCTCTATAATAGTATGGAATAGAGAGGGTATACAAAATGAACAATGAATTAGTGCAAAAATATGGTGAAGAACTACAGCGGTTTGTGAGTGAGTATGATCTGCCGGATGCATGGTTTGTCGAACCGGATCATATAGCATTTAAAGCGAGCGACTCTAGTTCTTTTGGAGAACTGATAAAGAATTTTGAGCCAATAAGCAGTCGCATCTCAGCGATGCGTATGGATGGCAGAAGACTTGCGACCGCCGAATTAAGCACTAGTGTGCAAGTGCTTGGGTTTGGAGCAGTACGCCTTGTAGAGCTTATGGAGCCCCGACCTGAAAAGGTAGGGACCGATTATGTTGGACTCGAGCATATGGAGTTTTACTATCCAAATTTTGAAGAAGTTAAAACACAGCTCGATACCCGAAAAATTGCTTATACTGAGCAGTCTAACTCGGGTCATGCGTGGATCAATGTTGTGCTCAATACTGCCGGTCAGGAGCTAAAGCTTAACAATAAGCTTTTAGCAGACACGGTGGCCGATGAAATATCGCGCGGCGAAACGGAGGTAATATGGCAGTCAAAGTAAAAATCGTTAATAGCTCGGGACATCCTTTGCCAAACTACCAGACCTCTGGTGCTGCAGGTATGGATCTACACGCGGCACTTAAGGAGAAAGTTGTGTTGGAGCCGAGAGCAAGGCTGCTCATTCCAACAGGGTTGTATTTAGAACTTCCGCACGGCTATGAGGCGCAGCTACGACCGCGTAGCGGCTGGGCGCTGAAACACGGCATAACTATAGTAAATTCACCGGCGACTATTGATAGTGATTATCGAGGTGAGATACAAATTGTACTCATTAATCACGGCTCAGAAGATTTTGAAATTCAAAACGGAGACCGTATTGCCCAAATGGTTGTCGCGAAACACGAACACGTTGAGTGGGAATCTGTTGCAGCACTTGAGAGTGAAACTGCGCGAGGGACTAGCGGTTTCGGGCATACTGGCAAATGATTAAAGCAGTTATCTTTGATTGCTTTGGAGTCCTGACGGCAGATCTTTGGAAAGAGTTTGTTGCTACGTTACCCGAGAACCAACGAGAACCTGCTCGTGAGTTGAACCGTGCGCTTGACAGGGGGCAGCTGGAGCTGAAGGAATTTACTCGAGAGATACACCATTTAACAGGGCGTGAACCTTCTAGTGTCGAACAAACGATTAATCATGACATAACAAAAAATAAGAAAATGTTTTCTTTGATTTCAGAGCTGAAAGATCATTATAAGGTTGGTTTGCTGAGTAATGTGTCAACAGATTGGGTCAGAGAAGTGTTTCTTACCGCGGAAGAACGGGCAATGTTTGACGTAATTTTACTATCGTATGAAGTTAAACGAATTAAGCCAGATCCGGTTATTTACCATGCAATGTGTCAGAGGCTCGGTGTTGAGCCCCAGGAGTGTGTGTTTGTGGATGATAGTGAGGGTAACTGTACAGGCGCAAAAGACGTGGGTATGTGGGCGATTCAATATCATGATTTCGAGCAGTGCAAAAGAGAACTAGCCAAACTTGAGCGTGATGCGGGCTGACGAGTCGATTTTGGCGTAAGTCTTTAATTCAAGCATACGCATATGGATTTCAGATGAGAGAGTGGCGCTCGGTACGGTAATCATATAGTCATGGGTTCGCTTTTGAACTACCACCTCAAACCCCGGGTAGTTTTCACTGCACCAGCGCTTAATAGCTACGACTTCTGTAGGCTGTGTCGGCAGTCCACGCTTATTCATTAGTGAAGATAGGTCGTCCATCTAGGTATAGTAACAGATGAGGTTGGCGTAGGTTTTGTTAGAGGAAGTATACTGTAGTACATGCCTGAGCTTCCTGAAGTAGAGACGGTGCGCACTGGCCTGAGTGGTTTGATACTGGGCAAGGTAGTTACGAGTGCTTCAAGCGATACTGACAAATCGTTCCCTAATGCGCCGCAGGATGTAGAGGAGTTTCTTATCGGCGCAAAGGTAATTGCCGTGCGGAGGAGGGCTAAGGTCCTCATGATTGACTTGAGTAGTGGGTATAGTTTGGTTATACATCTGAAGATGACTGGACAGCTTGTATATGTGGGGAGTAAGCGGTTTGGCGCCGGGCATCCAAATGACAGCCTCGTAGGTGAATTGCCCGATAAATCGACTAGAGTCACGATGGTATTTGCTGATGACACTTCGCTATATTTCAATGATCAGCGAAAGTTCGGCTGGGTACGATTATTACCAACAAATCAGATTAATGAACTGGATTTCTTCAAGCGTGTTGGCCCGGAGCCGCTTGCCGACGACTTTAAGGTGGAGGACTTTATCCAAAGATTTACTCGCCGAAAGAATACGACCATTAAAGCGGCACTGCTAGATCAATCTGTGATAGCAGGAGTCGGTAATATATACACCGATGAAGCATTGTGGGGCGCAAAGATTCATCCCGCGACAAAGGTAGTAGATGTGCCTATGTCTGCTTTTCGGGAATTGTACGACGAGCTTCGATACGTACTAAAGCTGTCTATTGAAAAGGGTGGAAGTAGTGACAAGAATTATGTAAATGCCGAAGGGAAGAAAGGAAGCTACATAGATTTTGCGAGAGTATTTCGGCGCGAAGGATTGGCTTGTCCTCGTTGTGGAGAAACTGTGGAGAAACTGCGCGTGGCAGGTAGAGGCACGCATATATGCCCCCGGGAGCAGGTGTTGGCCAAACGCTAACTAATCCGGCTTTAGCTGGGCCGACGAACAACCTATACTAGGTTCATGACATTTACGCTGGCAGGACCTAACGAGTTTGCGCGCTCTGAAGAGCTTCGTCGACTAATCACTGAATTTGTTAGCAAGCACGGAGATATTGGTTTAGAGCGCGTTGATCCCGAGTCGCTTGAGTTAGGGGCGCTTCTTGACCTGGTACAAGCAACGAATCTTTTCGCGCCGTATCGAATGATCATTCTTCGTGGGCTTTCAGGTAATAAGTCGCTAGCAGAAAAGCTGCCCGAGATACTTGCCAGCTGTAGTGATGAAATTGATCTTATATTTTATGAGCCTAATCTTGATATGCGTACGAGTTACGCCAAGGCTCTACAGAAGCAGACGGATTTTAAGAAGTTTGAAGAGCTTAAGGAGCCACGGTTGATTGATTGGTTGGCAACAGAAGCTAGCGCAAGGGATGCATCCCTGAGTCGCAGCGATGCCGGCTTACTGATTGGTCGACTTGGTATGAATCAGCAGCTTTTGAGTATGGAGCTTGATAAGCTCATAAGCTTCAGTCCTAGTATACGTCGTGAAGTTATTGAACAGCTGACTGAGCAGTCGCCGCAAAGTACGATTTTTGATCTGCTCGCAGCCGCATTCGGTGGTGACGCCGCTAGGGCAGTGGGTCTGTATATGGAACAGAGATCTCAGAAGGTTGAAGCCCAGATGATTCTATCTATGATTGCATGGCAACTTCACGCTGTTATTGTTGCGAAACTCGGCAATAAGCGGTCTGCAGAAACAATCGCCAAGGAGTCAAAACTATCTCCTTACATTGTCCGTAACGCCAGTGAGATAGCGCGTCGTACTCCGCTCAAGAAGCTTCAGCAACTACTCGATGACGTTATACGCCTTGAGATCACAATGAAGTCTAAGGCGATCGACGTGGACGATGCCGCACAAACACTCCTGATTAGCATAGCCGCTTAGTTGGTAGACAGACTATTGATTAAATAGCAACATTATGCTATTGTTTATACAGAAATGAAAACAAATAGTTAGAGATTAAAAATGCATCCGTCACTACTGAAAAGTCCAGAATTTGTTCCACCAGAGATTCTCCACGAAGAAACAGAGGAGATGTTCGGTGATGTACATGAGGGCTTACTGGGCTATGACATTGTTGACCAAGATATCTATCTGCAGCAAAGAGAGGCAGAAGCGGCCGCAGCCTTAGAGAAACTTCGGGAGCGTGAATGGGCAGAACAAATAATTGGCGAAAAGGTGGACCCTCGAACACTTAACAGGGCTCAGCGGATTGGACGACGAGCGACTCAGTCACTAGGACTCGCTATGCCCATGATGACACCAGATGAACTTATGCGATATAGACGGGCTATTAGAGGCTTACAGTCAACGGAAGAGCTGCGTCAATTGCAGCGAGATGTAGCGTTCGAGCGACTTGATCTAGAAGTTGAGCTTGATGAGATGCGGCATGACTTAGGTTCGGTGAGTGGTGAATTACGAGATAGAATGGGCAAATCGATTGGCAGTTTGCTCGATGATGAGCAACTAAATGAGTACGACGAGTGGTCGGCGCAGACCGGTGAGATTGGAGATGCCTCGTTCGTAACCTGGCTAACACAAGATCGCAGTGCAAAGTATCTTGCTGGCGCGTACGAAAGTCGTAACGGGACTGAATTCACTGATCTTTCTGCAGCCTCCCAGGATCGTATTGTCGAGGAAAGCCAGCGTTTGCGACGAGAGGACAATGCTCGTATGTTGATGTTCTTGCGTACAAATCATCGCCACATTAGAGATCGTCAGCAAAGTAATGAACTTAGAGAATCTGTTCTCTACGAGAAATATGCCTGGCGTGAGGGTGTTGAGAATGGTGTGAGCGAAGGCTGGCTCGATGAAAGTGCTATGGAACGTGCTAAAAAAGTACATAAACTAAAAGTTTTTGTAGGCGATGACTTCAGTACATACGTGCATCGAATTATGGGATACTTTCAGCCGTCGTCAAATGAGGTGGTTGTTGATAACGAGACGATATTGAGTCAAAATCCAGAAGATGAACTGAACGACCCTACTGGACATGAAATTAACCACGCATTGCTGTGTGGCGAGAGTACGATCGCTGAGGCTGATGATTCTAAGGAGTCCAGCAAAGTCGTAGTGGATCCGCTCAAAAATCGATGGGTTAACGAAGCTTTAACAGAGCATATTGATCAGATATTTAAAGGCAACTCTCACCCAGAAGAAGTAAATGCGGAAGTAGGGTGTTACATCGAGGAACGAAGGCTGCTCGTTACATTAGTGCATGGTATGCAAGATCTAGGTGTAGATATGGGCTTTACCGACTTCACGCTCGCCTACTCGGCAACCGGTGAAAAACGCACGATGCTTGTAGCTGAATTAAATCGCAAGATGTCCATGGCCCTCGTAGGCAACCCAGACCTAGATGTGCTCACTACAATCGAACAGAACATTCAACAGTATGACAATGATATGCAGTTTATGCCGGGCACGTCAGGCTGGACCAGACTAGATGGCTGCGTTAAGGCAGTCCGAGAAAAACTCGACGCAATGATCGATCTAGTAGCCGAGTGATAGGTGGACGAAATTAGGCTTTTTTGGCTGGTGCTTTTTTAGCAGCAGGCTTCTTAGCAGTTTTTGGAGCTGCTTTAGGTGTTGCTGATTTCTTTGCAGCGGGCTTTGCAGCTGCTTTTTTAGGTGCTGCTCCAGCTGCTTTAGCTTTCGCGGCAAGTGCTGATTTCTTTCGTGCTGCGGTGTTCTTGTGCAGTATGTTCTTCTTTACAGCGGTATCAATGGCACTCTGTGCTTCACGAAGGCTTTCGCTTACTTTAGCGCTATCTTTTTCTCCGAGACTTGCTATGAAGCTCTTGATGCTGGCGCGCATAGATTTCTTAGTCGTAATATTCTGTTCGCGACGCTTCTCAGTTTGACGCATTCGCTTTTGGGCTGATTTGATAATCGGCATTCGGGGTTTATCTCCTATGAAACTTATAGCTATTGAAAAGTCAAACATGATCATACCGAAATTCACCCCTTATGTAAAGAAGGGGAGTGCAAACTGCTTGCATTGACATTCACGCTTATGGTACTGTTCGAGGGAAAATAACTCTAAAATAAACAGATCAAATGGACCAAAACGCCAAACAACAAGTAGTTGAACGTCTCAAGGGAGCGAATAACGTTCTCGTCACAGTTAGCACGAACCCAAGTGTTGATCAGTTAGCTGGCGCCATTGGGCTCACGCTGATGATTAACGAAATGGGCAAGCACGCAACAGCGGTCTTTAGCGGCAAGATTCCAGACACGATGCAGTTTTTGGACCCCACAAAGACCCTTGAGAATACTGTCGACAGCTTGCGAGATTTTATTATTGCGCTTGATAAGAATAAAGCCGATAAACTTCGCTACAAAGTCCAGGATGATGTCGTCAAGATATTTATTACTCCGTATAGAACACGTATATCAGAAGCTGATCTTCAGTTCTCGCAAGGAGACTACAACGTAGATGTCGTTATTGCGCTTGGAGTCCATAAAAAAGACGACCTCGATAAGGTGATTGTAGAGAACGGTAGAATTCTTCACGATGCGGCCGTTATATCTGTAAATATTGGTGTAAATCCTGGAGATATGGGTTCAATAAACTGGACCGACAACACAGCCAGCAGCCTCAGCGAAATGCTCATGAGTATCAGTGAAGCTCTGCAGTCTGGCTTGGTGAACGAGCAGGTTGCCACAGCCTTGTTGACAGGAATCGTAGCCGAGACTGAACGATTTAGTAATGAAAAGACAACACCAAAAGTCATGACTATGGCAGCTCAACTAATGGCAGCTGGAGCAAACCAACAGCTAATTGCAAGCCATCTCCACCCAACTATCGAAGGGGCTTCTGCGGTTTCGCCTGATCAAAAACCACCGAAACCAACAGATCCAAGTGAAATGGAGATTAAGCACTCAGAGACACCAGAAACTGAACCTCCAAAAGAGGAAGCACCGGAACCTGCCGAAAAAGAGGCGGTCGCCGAGATTAAGTTAAATCCCGAGCCAGTTGCGACGCCAACTCCGGCTCCAGACCCTGTGAAGCTACCAAGTGAGCTGCCTCCGGGTCCAATTGCTGACATGATTCATGACACCAAGGCCTTCACGGCTCCAAAAGGAGATGCCGTAGAGAAACCGGCTATAGGTGGAACATTTAATGCAACCGCGACAGAGGCGCACGATGCGGAGTTAAACGCTCGAGAACACGGTATCAACACGACTCTACTGAACCATGATGGGGGATCGACGGGTGCTGAACAAAAAGCACCAGATATTCCTGCGCCAGTACCGACGCCAGTTCCAGCCGACCCTGCAGTACCTGCTCCAGGTTCGGTGCCTTTGTTCGGGCCAAATACTTCGTCTTCGCCATTATCGAGCAGTCCTGCTTCCAAGCCTGCAGATGACTTTTCAGCGCCACTTCAGTCGTTGTCGCCCGAACCGCCATCTCCATCTGCCGCATTCGGTGAGTTAAATCCAGCAGTTCAAGCGCAGCAACTTGATTCGCAAACACTCTCTAGTATCGACGCATCTGCTCGAGATAACCAACCAGAGCCACCCAAAGCTGACGCAGATACGCTTGGCTCGATTGATCTCGATAGTGCTCGCAAGGCTGTCGAGGAAGCAATGGGTTCAGTTGACTTCAGCGCCGACAACAACCCTGTGCAGGCAACAGGTACTGCAGGCGAGTTGATTGTGCAGCCTGAAACAGAGATAGCCCCAAGCTTACCTCCATCCTTTTCGGCCGAACCACCAGATGTGCCACCACCGTTTTTAGCTGGTGCACCGACTCCTGAACC
>CAZNVG010000021.1:18640-19355 GCA_964576475.1 uncultured Candidatus Saccharibacteria bacterium
ATAGGGTCTCCAATGATTGAGCATCATGATTCGGGCTATGTCAGCTCGGCCCCAACGCCAGAGGCGCCAAAGGCAGAGCCTGCGCCAAATGACTTTACGCTGCCTCCTATGCAGTAAAACTCCCTCGAGTCGCGTATACTCATCGAGATGAACGGATATCTGTTAATAGACAAACCAGCCAATTGGACAAGTTTCGACGTGGTCGGCAAAGTACGATCGGTGCTCAGTAAGCAAGCTGGCAAGAAGTTGAAGGTTGGCCATGCAGGAACATTAGACCCGTTTGCGACTGGGTTGCTTATTGTGTTGGTTGGATCTTATACAAAAAAGCAGGATAGCTTTATGAAGATGGATAAAACATATGAAGTAGAAGCAACGCTGGGTACTACGAGCACCACAGGAGATCCTGAGGGTCAGCTCTCAGTTCAAAGCGGAGCGGTACCGAGTATAGACGAAGTTCGGCAAGTTCTTGAGCAATACACTGGAGAACAACAGCAGATACCACCTATATTCTCGGCAATTAAAATTGACGGCAAGCGAGCCTATAAGCTTGCCCGAGAAGGCAGGGAGGTTACTATTGAGCCACGGACCGTCACGATACGGATGATATCGGAGGTTAGTTATGACTACCCAAAGCTTTCATTCACCACCAACGTCTCAAGTGGAACATATATTCGTTCCTTAGTTTCAGATATAGGTCAATCTTTAGGTGTTGGGG
>CAZNVG010000022.1:0-17568 GCA_964576475.1 uncultured Candidatus Saccharibacteria bacterium
TCAAAAAAACGGGAACCATCGCCGAAGATCAAGTCGCGGCTCTACGCGATCAAGAGCAGCGAGAGAAGAAACCGTTGCAAGATCTCGCAATCCGCAGCGGGCTTATTTCAGAGAAAGATCTCACCAAACTCTATGCGGAAGAGATAGATTTACCATTCGTAGAATTAAATCCTAGTGACATCAAACCAGATATTCTGAAACTTGTACCTGAGCGAATAGCTCGTCAGTACAAGGTGGTTATGTTTGGCGTCAGCCCTGACGGCAGCAAAATGCTTGCGATGCAGGATCCTGACGATATCCAGGCGGTCAATTTCCTAAGAAAACAGTTTGGTGCCGACCTCAAGATGCACGTGGCAACCGGCAGCACCATCGAGGCGGCACTTGATATCTACCGAGGCAGCATTGGCAGCGAGCTGACCAAAGTTATATCTGCGCAAGGTGAAACCGATGATTCCGTTGAAGAAGTAAGCGAGGCCGATGTTGCTGAAGATTCGCCAATAGCCCAGACGGTAAATCTGATAATTGAATATGCCGTCAAATCAGGCGCAAGCGACATTCATATTGAGCCTCACGAGGATGACGTGTTAGTGCGCTATCGCGTCGACGGCATCTTGCGAGAAGCAAATAAGCTTCCAAAAAAAGTGCTTGGAGCCCTAGTGTCCCGTATCAAAATTCTGTCGAATCTCAAGATTGATGAACGACGCTCGCCGCAAGACGGCCGCTTCAAGGTAGAGGTTGCCGGGCAAGTGTATGCCCTTCGTGTATCCACGCTGCCAATTGTCGACGGAGAAAAGGTAGCGATGAGAATACTAAATGAGTCTGCCAAACCAGCAACGCTGCAAGAACTCGGATATTGGGGCACGGCACTTGACGACATTAATCATGCCATCACACAGCCACACGGCATGATACTTATTACAGGACCTACTGGCTCGGGCAAATCAACTAGTTTGTTCAGCATATTGAGCATGCTAAATAAACCAACCGTAAACATTTCTACCGTAGAAGATCCTGTCGAGTATCGCATCCCTGGCACCAATCAAACTCAGGTGAATCCGGTCGCAGGCATGACATTCGCACACGGACTTCGCGCACTGTTGCGTCAAGATCCGAACATAATCATGGTTGGTGAGATTCGTGACTCTGAAACTGCTAATCTCGCAGTACAGGCAGCATTAACAGGACACCTTGTATTCACTACCCTGCACACAAACAATGCTGCCACGTCCCTACCTCGCCTACTCGATATGGGCATAGAGCCTTTTTTGATAGCGTCGACCGTTCGTGCAGTTATTGGGCAGCGACTAGTTCGTAAACTATGCCTAGACTGTCGCGAGTCGTATCAGCCAATCGAAGCAGACCAGAAGGAAATAAACGAGATCTTTCATACATCAGATCCGGCAATAATGCAGCGTATTCACGCACTTGAAGTACAGGCGCAAAGTGAAGGTCTAGGCAAGACAGGGGATACTGATATCGAGCTCGGCAGTAGTGAGAATCAGATTGTTACACTCTATAAGGCGCATGAGGATGGTTGTGATAAATGCGGACAGAGTGGCTACCGAGGTCGAATGGGAATATATGAAGTACTCGTAAATTCTCAAATTATCCAAAAGCAGATCGTTGCAAACGCAACAAGTACCGATATTCAACAGCAAGCCGAAAAAGAGCATCTCGTACCCATGCAAATCGATGGCTTAATCAAGGCCTTGCGAGGGCAAACAACTTTAGAAGAGATATTGCGTGTCACTACAGAAATTTAAGCTATGAAATACACCTACACTGCACTGAGTAAAGAGGGCAAAACCATCCATGCAGAGCTGGAGGCGCCAAATAGGGAAGCGGTGCTTGCAAATCTGCAACATCAAGAGTTACACCCTCTTGTTGTCAAAGAGGTCAAGAAAAAGAAGCTCGATATCATACTGTTCACACCGCATCATGCCAAGTCAAAAGACATAGTCATGTTCACACGACAGTTATCAACTATGGTCTCAGCAGGTGTGCCGTTAAATCGTGCCTTGAGTACCCTGGAATCGCAAACAGAAAACCCCTATTTTAAGCAAGTATTAAATAGCGTCGGGCATAACGTTCAGAGTGGTAACCCGCTCGCAGATAGCTTCGCGCAATTCCCTGACGTATTCACGGACGTATACGTCAATATGGTTCGCTCCGGAGAGTCTGGAGGCATTCTAGACGATGTATTGAAGCGGCTTGCGACCCAGCTGGAAAAAGATTCCAGCATGAAGAAAACAGTTCGTTCTGCGATGGTATACCCAAGCGTCATTCTGACATTAACAGTGTTTTCATTTTTTGGCATCATGATTTTCGGTATACCTCGTATCGCAAAAATCATCACGGACCTAACAGGAGATGCAAATAGTCTACCAACACTAACTAAGATAATGCTCGGCATTAGCAATGCATTTGTAAATCAGTCTTTGGTTCCGCACGTTCCAAACGCCGTATTTATCTTTGCAGGTTTGGCTGCGGGGGTGTATGTACTAAGGCGATATGTCAAAACTCCAGCAGGTAAGCTAAAATTCCACGCGCTTCTACTTCGAACACCAGTAGTAAAAGTAATCATCACGAAAGTAGCAATCGCCAGATTTTCACGTACTTTTTCATCATTGATGGCGGCAGGTGTCGGTGTGCTCGAGGCACTTGAAGTTACCGGGGGAGTTATTGGAAACAAGGTTATCGAAGCTGAGTTAACTCTCGCAGCTAAAGAAGTACGGAATGGTAAACAGTTGTCCCAACCCCTAAGTGAAAGTAAGCACTTCCCTCCTATTGTCAGCCAAATGGTTGCGGTAGGAGAAGAAACTGGTCAAATCGACACTATTCTTGTCAAAGTCGCTGACTTCTACGAGGAAGAAGTCACTAACTTTATCGATGGTATCAGCTCGATCATTGAACCGATGATGATAATTGTGCTCGGTGTCATGGTCGCATTGATCGCGGCGAGTGTCATGGGGCCAATTGCGAACTTAAGCAAAGACCTTGGCAGCTGAATAATCACTTGACGCTATCACGCTTGTGTTTATAATCAGTATCAGATAGTGCCGCCTTAGTAGGCCTAATCTATACATCAACAAAAAATTTGGAGGGTGGGTCCTCATGACTCTACGCAAGAATCAAGAAGGTTTTACGATCATTGAGCTTTTGATCGTGATAATCATTATCATTATTTTGGCCGGGTTAGTCTTAGTGACTCTATCAGGTGCACAAGAAAAAGCTCGCAACGCTGAACGAACAACCGACATACAAGCTGTCGACACGCATCTAGAGGCTTACTTCTCTGAAAACCAGAAGTATCCACTAATTGCTGATCTAAACAGCGACACATTCCGCGCAGCTAACCTAAAAGGTCTCGACAAAGAAGCACTACGAGATCCAAAGAACAGTAGCTACACAGTAGTAGGCTCACCAGTAGCAAACAGCTACTCGTACGAAACATTCGCAGAAGACGGCACGAGCCCATGCGATAACGCGACGACTGATTGTACGAAATTCACGCTAACTGCAAAGCTTGAAGGCGGCAAACCAGACGTAGTTAAGAAACAACTCCAGTAAAGCTTCGGTACACTGTAGTAGATATCCGCGGGAGACAACATCCCGCGGTTTTCTTTTTAGAGGCTGACACCTGTTATACTTATGTCAAAGCGCTAACGCTTTGATTTGTCATAGCTACCATGAAAAAAACACTCTTTTTTAACGACCGATCATTATTCGGACTCGACATAAGTCCGGGCATAGCTCGAATTATGCAGATCGAGCAAAAGAACGGGGCAAGAGAGGTGGTTGGCTTTGGGTCTATCCAGACCGACACAAAAGACATGAAGGATGGTGTCATACTCAATCCCGACTCTATAGCTCGCAGTATCCAGGAATTGTTAAGCAGTAAAATGCAGGGTAAATTATCGACTTCACGTGTCGCGCTCTCCATCCCTGCAGCTAAAACTTTCTCTCGTGCTGTTAAATTGCCTAAGCTCGAAAAGAAAGATATAGCCGACGCAGTGCGACTTGAAGCCGAGCAATACATTCCGATACCTATCGAGGCACTCTACCTCGACTACGCAACACTACATGAAGATGAAAATGAAACAGAACTTTTTGCTGTTGCTGCATCACGACAGCTTATTGATTCGTATATGTCAGTTGCGCACATACTGAATCTAGAACCGGTCGCTATCGAGACTACTATCGACGCTGCGACTCGACTATTTATCGCCACGGATACCACTAATGTGCCGGCGGTATTAGTTGACTTTGGCGCAAGTTCCGCCGACATAACCATTGTTGACCGCGGTGTCATAGCGACTGGTACGGTCGGTGGTGGCGGTGATAACTTCACTAATCGAATCTCGAAACAGCTTGGGGTGTCGCAACAAGAAGCGCATGTCATAAAGACTATGTACGGTCTTAACTACAGCAAAAAGCAGTCAGAAATATCAGATGCTCTTAACCCACTTCTCGATCAACTGTTCCAGGAGATTAAGCGCATGATTCGGTACAACGAAGAGCGTTACGGTTCACGGCATAAAATAAATCAAATAGTCTTGATGGGGGCAGGCGCTACACTGCCTGGTCTGAGCGAGAGAATGACCGATGTACTGCGACTACCTGTTCGTACCTCGGACCCATGGAAAAGCTTTAAATTCGATGAATCCACCTCTATTCCAAGCACCGAAAGTCAATCATATGTCACCGCTGCAGGTCTTGCACTTATTACCCCGTCGGAGTTATTGCAATGATTAACCTTCTGCCACCCCAAGCGAAAGAAAACATTGTCTTTGCGCGCCGTAATGCACAGCTTTTCAGACTTAGTCTGATTTTAAGCTGGGTTATTGTTGGAGTGGTAATAATTGGTGCAAGCGGCATATTTTACCTAAAGAAAACCGCTGAATCGTACGAAAAGCAATCAGCCCAGTCCCAGAGCTCACTACAAATTCAAAACATAGACGAAGTCCAAAAGAACATTGAAAACTTCTCCAACAACCTGAAACTCACCACACAAGTCCTGTCTCGCGAGGTATTGTTCTCAAAACTTATCAAACAAATAGGTTCCGTTATGCCAGCAAACACATCTCTCAGCGACCTGAAAATCATCAAGACCGAAGGTGGTATTGATCTGTCTGCTATAGCGTCTGACTACAACACAGCCACACAAGTACAAGTTAACCTTGCTGATCCAGCCAACAAAATTTTTGATAAGGTAGATATCATCAACATAAACTGCAGCACACTAGGTGCAGACCCAAAGTATCCGTGCACAATTAACCTACGTGCACAATTTGGAAAGAATAACTCGTTTCTATTCATCAATAAGGGGGCGAAGCCATGAACGCTAAAAAGGTATACTTTGGCATGGTTGCCCTATGCGTACTGCTTGGCTGTAGCATATTCGGTAGTGCCATAGTTGCATCAAACATGCTTCGTAAAGAATCAGACAGGTTGGTCGGCATGAAATTAGACAACATAGTACTCGATCAACAACAGACAAGTCTCCTGCAATCTAAAAAAACATTAGATCAGAATAAAGACCTAGATGCCATAGCTAAGGTCATCGTTCCTCGGGATAAGGACCAAGCTAAAACGGTTCGTGAGATTGTTAATATCGCCTCACAGACTGGCATTAAATTGAGTACGATAAGCTTCCCAACATCGAGTCTTGGACAATCCAGTAAAACGAGCGATGACGCTCCAAAGACAACTACCCCCGGTGGAGTCACGCAAGTCAAGCCGGTCGAAGGCATATCAGGACTGTACAGTTTAGAAATTACCATTCAGAGCGAATCTTCTGCACCAACAACCTATCCAAAGTTGATTGATTTTCTGACGAAACTTGAGAATAATCGTCGCACCGCCCAAGTCACCAACGTCACCGTACAACCTGTTCCTCAGAACAGAAATAACCTTACATTTAGCTTAATAGTTAACACATTTATAAAGCCATGAAGATAGAAACTACCAGCATCGTAGATCAACTTAAGAAAGTTAGTCGCTTTGTCGTACGCTACAAAGCCGTGATAAGCATTGTAGCGATCGTCGCACTGTACGGATGGCTCGTGTGGCAAATCAATGTGCTTGGCCAACGAGAGCCGACTCAGCAAGCCGTGGACGAGAAACTTCAAACCATTAAACAGCCGAAGATAGACAAAGCAACCATCGAAAAAATTCAGCAACTCGAGGATAACAGCGTTGAGGTTCAGGCGCTGTTCAAGCAAGCCCGAGAAAACCCATTCCAGGAATAATTATTCTACGACTATCTCTGTATACGTACGTCTGAGCTCAGCAACAATGTCAGTGATGTTGCCGTCGGCCTTGAACATAGTCGTAGATTCGACATCAAAAGGATTGGCGTGTATGTGCCATTGCCCCTTCTCCATCGCTATACCATCAGCGGGTAGCAGCGTGCGCTCAAAATCTAGTACGCCTTCAGCGTCTAGCAGCTTTATGACACTACGACCACTTAACTGTACGAGACTTTCAATGGCCAAAGGCCTATTGTGTTTAGGTAGCTCACAGCCAGGCTGAAGAATAAGCACTCCGGTTGTAAAAACGCCATCGGAATGCGAGAAACAAAAACGTGCTTGCCCATCTGGTGACTCCCAGACTTCGAACGCAGAAACCTTAGCCATCTCCTTAGACTACTTTCGCAGCTTCACGAACCTGCTTCGCAATTTTCTTCAGTACGTCTGGGTTATCTTTGAGGTATTGCTTAGCCGCTTCACGTCCTTGGGCAATGTTATTACCTTCGTAGCCAAACCATGCACCGCTTTTGTTCACAATGTTGTGCTCAACAGCCAGGTCAAGGATATCACCAGCAACAGAAATACCTTCGTTATACATAATGTCGAATTCAGCCTGACGGAATGGCGGAGCAATTTTGTTCTTAACTACCTTTACTCGTGTTCTGTTACCAATAACTTCGTCGCCTTCTTTGATTTGTGCAACTCGTCGAATGTCCATTCGAACGCTTGCATAAAACTTCAGCGCATTACCACCAGTAGTTGTCTCTGGGTTGCCAAACATGACACCAATTTTCATTCGAAGCTGGTTAAGGAACACTACCGTACATTTACTACGACTGATAATACCTGTTAACTTGCGAAGTGCTTGGCTCATAAGTCGCGCTTGAAGTCCCATATGTGAGTCGCCCATCTCACCCTCAATTTCGGCTTGAGGCACCAAAGCCGCCACAGAGTCGACGACTATAATGTCAACTGCGTTGGATCGCACCAGCGTCTCAACTATTTCTAGTGCTTGCTCGCCGTTGTCGGGCTGACTGAGCAGTAGTTGTTCCGTATCAACACCTATGCGCTTAGCATACTGGGGGTCAAGTGCGTGCTCGGCATCAATAAAGGCTGCAGTGCCACCTGTTCGCTGCACCTCGGCGATTGCATGCAAACTAAGCGTTGTTTTACCCGATGACTCTGGGCCGTAAATTTCAATAATTCGACCTCTTGGTATACCGCCACCAAGGGCAAGATCGAGACTCAGGCTACCAGTAGGAACAGTTTCCACATCTATTTTGTGCGCGTCACCCAATTTCATGATCGCACCCTTACCGAATTGTTTTTCTATCTGATCAAATGCTAAACCGAGGGCCTTACCTTTACCTTCTGCGGTAGAATCTGACGAACCCATACTTTTCTTGTCAGTTTTTTTGTCAGCCATTGAAACCCTCCTTCTGGACTTTATCGTGTGAACATCATAGCAAGCCTATAGCATACCAGTACAGCATAACCGTCAATATGATTTCATTCTTTGAATGGGTCTGTTCGCTTCCCAGCGCCACTACTCTGTGTAACTTGTTTGGCATCGGGCGCGACCAATGCATCGGCCTGCACGGTGTTAATTTGCAATACACGCCCATCCGTCACTCCTGAATTCACATTATCTTTCTCTGTACGAACGTACGCATATACATCACGCGTAATAATCACAAGAGAGATTACGGAAAGCAGCGCGATACCAACGAGGGTGTAGCGCAATAACAGCGCCCGTGTTGCAAGTAGCAGCTTTGTCCACCAGGACATGTCAGTTTTCATTGGATCTCCTTTTGAGTAAAGAGCTTCAGTGATAGTGTCACATCAAATTGCCCTGAGCCTGGTCTAGTTGCTGAGACCGATACTTTGTCTACCAATATCTTGCGCTGGTTTGTTTGAATTCGCAGTAGTAGATTCTGAAGTTGCGAATAATCCATCTGTTTATTGCTTATAAGGTCAACTTCGACTTCACACAGTGAAGCAATGCTGGACTGCCGTGCTGGCTTCGGGCAGGCATCGTCATCGCCTGCCACCTCTTTAATCTCTAGCATCATGTCCGCTCCAGCCTGTCGAACAATGCGCAGTAGTGACTCTTTCTCGGATTCCAGAAACTCTTTAGGAACTGTTGTTTCCAGTAAACCAGGTAGCTGCGCGTACTTCTTAACATTATCTTCTGCTTGACGAAGGTTTATCGTATCCTGATTCGCGGTTCGCACGCGCTTTAGTGAACTGGATACATCTTTCGTTTTGCTGGATATGTTTTTGTGTACAAGGACGGTCGCGACACAAAGGAGTAAGACTACTACAGCGATAGTACCTACCATAACCCTATTAACTGTGCGATGCATTACTTGGACTCCTCACTTTTTGTGCGCAGTCCAACTTCAAGCTGTAGTGTACATGGGTATTCCCCGGACCCTGCATCACACTGCGAGTTTTGCACCTTAACAGAAGATAGTGGAGAATTGGCTATGCCTCGAAGCGCACCTACGGTCAAATCGCTGGCCTCGGCTGATTTCGTTGCCACTATAATTTCGTTGCCAGAGGATTGCATGGCTGCAAGAGTGACATTCTTAATCACCGCCCCCTTTGGTAGCGCCTCAGAGATCGTACGAAACAGCCGTACGAAATCTACTGATGCAGATTCAACTGAACTTACGTCCTGAACGCGCAACGCAAGACTGTTGTTCTGACGTATAATTTCACCTGATTGTGGTGTATCAAGTTTTGTCTGTGCTTGGCTTAGTTGAGCGGCAAGATAGCTCTGCTTGTTTCCAGTTACACGCGCCATTACGACACCTGTAGTCGCTACGATACCTACCACCAACGCGGCCAAGATCAGCCGCTTGGTCTCTAGCCAATTTCGTCTTCCCCAATGGATTTGATCGCGCATTCCCTCTGGCAGATAGTTAATCATGTGTATATCTCCTCAGGAGTTGCCAAAGCCAGACCTATAGCCGTTGCGTAGCCAGAACTATGGAATACGTCGGGTCGTTGCAACATTGTGAAATCTAGACCTTGCCACAAACTACACATTTTAACTGGCATCCGTAGGGCATTGATGAGATAGCCGTCGAGGCTTGGCATATTTGCGCCGCCTCCTGTCGTAACAATCTGAGTGACCGCACGTGTTTTGCCTGAAGTATGCTCGAACTTTTGTATTAATTTTCGAACCTCAATAGCAATCAAATCAAGCACCGGAGCAACTGCTCGCTGTATTTCCTTTTGATACTCGCTCACACCTAGGCCGTATTTTAACTTCAAAACCTCAGCAGGCTTAAGTCCCACACGAAGCTCCTTTGCAATAAGCTCTGTTAAGAGATCGCCCCCGCTTTTTAGCCACGCCGTACTGCGGATTCCCTGGCTGAGAAGCACCAGTTCTACACTGTTTGATCCTATATCAACCAGAATAGTCGGTGTTGGTTCTTGTTCGGTGTACTTATAGAGCCTCGCAAGTGACTGTGATGTAGGCTCGATCGCACACATCTCCAACCCGGCCGCATAGAAAGTTTGTAGATATGAATCGGTGATGGTGCGGGGAATGGCCCCAAGTATAATTTCTGTCTTGCCTCTAGGGACTGAGGTCGTTCTATTTACAGTCTGCGTGTCGTCGCTGTCAAAAGCGATTGTGAGTTTACCTGGCAGATCAGGCAGGTCATCCATGGTCTCCAGTAGCGCAGCTTCTGTTTGATACTGTGGTTTTAGTTTGGGCACTGAAACACGTCGCTGAAACGTATATCGCGTCGGCACATTCACAATCACTCTTCTCGCGGTAGCTACTCCCGTCATTGATCCACCAATGAGCGTGACCAGCATCTTAGCGACTTTATTCGGCTCAACAACCACACCCTTTTCTATATAGCCTGTCGGCATTTTGGCTTTACCGTAAAATAGCACCTTATGACGATCGCCTACTCGCTGAAGCTGCACCACTTTGATGCTCGTATCACTTAAATCCACGCCTAAGTAAGGCGCGTCTCGATAGATGATGGGCACACGGTCAAAAATAGGCATAATCAGTTACATTTTAGCAAGGTGTCGACCAAACACCGAAACAGATTAAGCCCTAAGGACGCGCTAGTTACCAAACTTGACCATTAACCTATCTTATCGCTATGCTAGTCTCAGCATGAAAAAACAATCTCTCAACTCACACGGATTTACAGTACTCGAACTTCTACTTTTTGTTCTCGTTGTTGGCATCATTGCAGCAAGTGCATATAGTCGTGTCGAACACGAAAAACAATCAACGCGAAACAAAGAACGTGAAGGTGATACGAAATCAATACAGTTAGCTGTAGAAGGCTACTTTGCTCGGACTGCTAGTTACCCAAAGACAGATGACCTCAGCAACCCTGAATGGGTAAGCACTAACCTTAAGGGAATCGACAACTCAAACTTGACCGATCCTAAAGGAGCAGGCATCAACAAGGCAGGCGGCTATACATACACAGCAACCAAAGATGGCAAAGAGCCTTGCACGGATGCAGCAGTCACTTGTCTCAAGTACACACTCAGCTCTGATCTAGAGCGAAAACCAAAGATTGAACTAAGCAGCCTTAACTAGTCAGATTTTATACCTGAGTAGGTGGCTGATTTTGTTGGCTGTTCTGGTTCTCGGGTTGTTGCGGGGTTTGAGGTATTTCTTGCTGACCACTCCAGCCTCGTGCGGCATTCGGGTCCTGAATCGGTACTTGCGGCGCCATACCCATCGCGTACTGCGGCATTCGCTGAGCGTGACGGTTCATGTGTGCTTGTTTAGCGTCATGAATTTGTCGAGCCAGTGCGTTTGGGTTTGGGCAAAACGGAAAGCTAAAGTTTGTTTGCTCGCCGGCAGTTTCGACTGTCAACGTGCCAAAATTGAACATCGACTGGATAATGCCGCGTTGCGCGGATGTCACATCTTCGACGTTTTCCATATCCAAGCGTGAGAATTTACGATTAAATAACCCTATATGCATTACTTGAGTAACCTCATTGTCGGTCACATGCAACTCGCTTCCCCAATAGATATACCGGTACACCAGTGTAAACAGCAGCATAATCCCAACGAAGAGTCCGTAGAGACCCCAAATCATGCCCATTTGTGCCGCCGAAGGTTTTACGCCGATTGTTGGTAATGCCGTCGCTAACACGACCGCCACTATGAGCAACACTCCTCCCACGCCAATATAGAACTGTAGAATTCCAAAGGGATGGCGCTTCGTGTGACAGATAACAGGTTCATTATTCGGATTTATTTGAAGATCTCTCATATGCAGAATTATAGCAAGCTTTGCTGGTTATCTGGTGTTTTTGGTTGTGGCTTTCCTAAGTGTGTGTAGGCTTTGTGTGTGACCTTGCGTCCACGAGGCGTTCGCTCCAGTAGTCCAACCTGCATGAGATACGGTTCATAATGATCCTCAATTGTACTTCGCTCATCAGCGATTAATGCAGCTAATGTCTCTACGCCTACGGGGCCGCCCCTGTAGTTCTCGATAATCGCTTCGAGTAGTCGTCGATCGGAAGGATCAAGCCCTAGTTCATCTATCTCAAGCATCTCAAGTGCTGCAGTAGCACTTGAGGCGTCTATGATACCGTCGCCGTTAATATCTGCATAATCACGAGTACGTTTCAGAAGCCGATTGGCAATTCGAGGAGTCAACCTAGCTCGCATCGCTAACTCTGTGGCAGCGCCTTCGGCAACTTCAACGCCGAGTATGCCAGCAGCTCTTTGAATAATCTGTTCAATCTCTGGAATCGTATAAAAATCGAGCCTATGAATAATACCGAATCGATCCCGCAGCGGCGCAGCTAATGAGCCCGTTCGGGTAGTAGCACCAATAATCGTAAACTTGGGTAAATCAAGTCGCAGAGACTTAGCGCTCGGCCCCTTACCAAGCATTATGTCGAGCTTGAAATCCTCCATCGCGGAATACAAAACTTCCTCTACCGTTCGGCTCAATCGATGTATTTCATCTATAAATAAAATGTCGCCATCCTGAAGGTTTGTCAGCAAACTTGCCAAATCACCTGCTCGCTCAATTGCTGGGCCGCTCGTCACTCGAATGTTGGTTCCCATTTCATTTGCAATCACAAATGCCATCGTTGTTTTACCAAGTCCTGGAGGGCCGAATAACAGAACATGATCAATGGGTTCTCCGCGTTTTTTGGCGGCATCAATTGCAAGTTTGAGATTTTTCTTAAGTCGCTCTTGACCAATATAGTTTGCAAAATCATGAGGTCGAAGTTTATTTTCGAGCTGCTCCTCGACCTCGTCGGGTTCTGCTGCAGTGTTTATTATGCGGTCGATTGCCATGGCTCTATTGTACCTCAGAAGTGTTAAAGCACATCATCCATACCCTTATTGCTTTTTTGGCAGTTTTGTTTCTTATTGAGTTCGCTCGCACAGTCTGCGCGACTGTGTTCTCTATTTTTCAGTTCGATTAAGTAGGCGAAGTTTTTGCAGGGCAACACCGCCAAATGCCTGAATTTTCTCACCAACCTGTTCGCGACGCGACGGGGTTTTTTCGATTGGCTTTACATGCATATCCCTGAAGCGCTTTAACTCCTCGGCAATGGCATACCTGTCTGTGTCGGAAACAGGGACTGCTTCAAGCGGGCACTTATCAACATCTCCATAAACCTCCCGCATATCGCCAAATTCATTCTGAATACCCTGCTCAGCAATAACTTTCCCTAGATTAGTGTTGGGCCTGATATCAAACACAAAATTTTCGCCTGACTTTGGTTGAACAACAGCAAAGTTTACGCTTGCAGGGCTAAGAACCGCACCAGTCCCCACCGGAAACGTCATATGCAAGAGCAAAGCTGTTTCGTGATTTTCTGACGGCTCATCAAACAACTTTGACATCGTTTTCTCGACTCTTCCGACTTCCTTTGCACCAACTGCGACTATTCGTGATGCGAACCGCATTGCTGGCTCGCCAGCTTCGTATTCATCAAATGGTGCACTTATATAGGCGCTCCCTGTCGGCAAGCCAACGCCATGCCTCCACACCTGACGGCCTAGCGCAAGTCGAACAGGACTAATGGTTTTGAAATATGCAGTATTGCACGCTTCGGTAATCCAGTGCTGAACCTCATCAACAACGCCACGCATTTCAATGGCTTTAAATAGCTCGCCAGCGCTTTGCTCTACAGCGGGTTGGTACTTCTGAAAAAGTAGGCTTTCTTTCTCCATAGAAAGCTTTTATACCATAAAAAACGACTTCGATGCTACTAACGCTTTAGGGCTAACTTAATACGCTCTTCAACAGTGAGCGATGAATCTACACCACTCAGCGCCTTGTTCGCGTCCTCGCGGCTATAGCCAAGCGACTCGAGCGCCGCAACCGCTTCGTCTCCAGAGCCCATAGGGCTCAAGATGCCGGCAGCCTGCAAACTAATACCGTCGCCGAGCTTGTCCTTGAGGTCAACGACAATGCGTTCCGCGACTTTTTTGCCTACGCCACTGGCACCTTGAATAAACTTCGTATCACCAGATGCGATTGCCGACTGGACGTCTCCAAGTGTCGCTAGATCCAGCACAGCCAAGGCCATTTTGGGACCTACGCCGTTCACGCTAAGTAGTAGCTCGAATAAAACCTTTAGCTCAATCTTACTAAAGCCGTATAGATCATGTGCCTGTTCTCGTATGTGTTCATATATGTAGAATTTCTGCTTCTGACCAATCTCGGCAGCGCCAAAATCATGCGCGGACACACTAAGTCCGTAGCCCACTCCTGCTACATCAAGCACTAGTTCGCCAGCAAGTTTTTCGGCAATTATTCCATTTAAGAGTGCGATCATAGACCTATTGTACCTGAGCCATGCGCGAAGGTAACTGCAGCAGCCAGCGCGTCGGCAGCGTCATCAGGCTTTGGGATCTGCTTGAGTCCAAGAATGACACGAACCATTTCTTGGATTTGTTTCTTATCCGCCTTGCCATATCCCGTAAGCGCCATTTTGATTTGCATTGGGGTATATTCATGAATCTGCATTTTCGCCTGCGCCCCAACGAGCAGCGCAATACCGCGAGCTTGGCTCACTGTCATGACCGTGGTCACGTTTCTCCCAAAGAATAACTTCTCGATCACCATAACCTCAGGTTTGTTGGCTGCAATTATTTCTTGCAGGCAATCATGTATTTCAACAAGTCGCGCTTCGTCACTCTCGTCTTTGTGTGTACGAATAACACCAGCATCAAGCATAGTGAGCTTGGCGCCTTGTTTCTCAATCACACCAAATCCCATAATGCCCGTGCCGGGATCTATTCCTAAAATCTTCATCGTTTGAGCAGTTTTAAGATTTGATCGTGCACTACTCCGTTTGAAAGTAAAAATCCGTTCTCGACTTGGTTGTATGCCGCTGAATTACCATAAAGATCCGTTACTTTGCCCCCCGACTCTTCGACGATGAGTTTGCTGGCTGCAATATCCCAAGGTTTAGGACGCCCCATGATTGTTGCAGAAATTGCTCCTGTCGAAACAAGCATACTTCCGTATACAAAGCAGCGAAAGTTAAACCATTTAATGCCCATTTCATCTAGCGAATCTATCAACTGACCATTGGTCTTAAGTCCTTCTGCCGGTCTACTCGCCAGCGCAATATAGTGCAGTTCTTCCTCATGGATCATATTAATCGGAACGCCATTAAGCCAAGCGCCTCGACCTTTTATGGCAGTGAATAGTCGGTCTTGATATGGATCATAAATAACACCTACCCTCGGCTCATTATTCACAACGTACGCAATGGAAAAAGCAGACAAGGGCGCCCCCACACTGAATGGCTGCGTGCCGTCAATGGGATCAACTACCCACAGCTTGTCACGGTTTTCTTCGTAGGAAGCTTCTTCCCCTAATACGCCGTGGGTTGGAAATGTAGTCATGACTCGCTTGATAACCATCTCATTAATCGCAGTGTCCGTCGTTGTAAGCGGTGTATTGTCGTCCTTCCAAGTCGCTGTCACACCCTGACCGAATGCATGCAATGTTAATTGTCCTGCTTCTAGTGCAAGAGCTTTAGCAAACGCAAGCTGCTCGTTCAAAGCTGCACCTTGCCTGTTGCTGTAGTTACGTTTGAGCGTACTAAATCAAATCTAGAAACCAGTGCACGTGCCGTACCAAACTCAGCCATTTCAACCAGTGCGATCGAAGGATAATCACCACTAAATTGCCGGATCTCTACTTGTGGAATATCTGATCTATCCTCAGAATATTTCGTGATAGTCAGGTGCGGCCTGAAAAAGCTTCCAATACTTGCCCATCCATATGTCTCGAGGTTGTGTTTTCGTTCGCCGTGCGCATGCCGAAGTCGCTCTTCGTCTTTGGCATACATGCCACTTCGCAGCGGATTGAGCGCTTCCAAAACTTGCTGCTGAAGCAGAGTAAGCTCTGACGGCTTTTCATATTCAACGTCATAGTAGCCAAAACTTGTGTTGTACTGTGTCGCTCTCAGTGCAAACTTTGTACATTCTTGTGCGATGTGCTTAATCCGCAGCAATGTTTCATCAACAGCGTCAGCTTCCAACATGAGCATGTAAAGAGATACGTGTGGCAATGTTTTCTCCCCTCCAAGTGTTATCTGCTTACCATCTGGGGGGAGCTGTGCTGAATACTCTATTGCTGCCCGCGAGACACGTTCCTCTGGTAGCAGAACAACGTTGTAGCGCATATCAGGAGACTTCAACACCTTCAGCAATATCAAAATTGCTATACGTATTTACTACGTCATCTAAATCATCGAGAGCGTTCATGAGGTTCATAACTTTACGTGCAGTGTTTGGGTCATCAATAAGTACGGTTGTGCCAGGAATATATGAGAGCTCAGCTTCGGCAACTTCTAGGTTGGCGGCCTTGATGGCCTCCCGTACCTTTGCGAGATCAGCCATTGCTGTATAGACAATAATCTCACCTTCCTCCTCGACTGCATCCTCTGCGCCAGCATCGAGAATGGTCAGCAGCGCGTCCTCGCCACTTGCCTTAACTCGTATAACTCCCTTGCGCGCGAACTGGAAAGCCACGCTACCCGGTTCTGCCATGTTTCCACCTGTTTTACTGAAGGCCAATCGGACCTCGGGATAGGTTCTGTTTTTATTGTCAGTTGCGCACTCAACTATTACCGCGATGCCGCCCGGACCATAGCCCTCGTAGGTGATTTCTTCCAGCTGTGCAGCAGATTTGTCGGCTACTCGCTGAATAGCTTTTTGGATGTTAGCAAGTGGCATATTTGCTGCCTTGGCTTTTTCAATCGCCATGGCGAGAGAGGAGTTGACCGCCGGATCGGCGCCGCCACGCGCTGCGATTGCAATCTGATTACCGAGTTTCGTAAATACGGCACCTCGTTTTGCGTCGGTTGCTTCTTTTTGTCGCTTGATGGTCGACCACTTACTATGTCCTGACATGCACATTTTTCCGTTTAACTACATGCATTGTATCACGGCTCGACCCCTGTTTTAAATACAGAGCGACTGTTATCCCAGCGATACCGGCGTATAGCACTAGCATCTGGACAGAACTCACAGAAATAGATGTGCTCGCCCACGATATAGCCGACAACTGCTCAACGACCTTCACAATAAGCCACAACATCAACCGCGCCGGCAGGGCGATAAAGCTCGAGAATAGGGGAGAGATCATTCCTGTTAGTCCAGCGACGATACTCAGCAGCATCGTTAGCGGAATAAAGGGGAGTATAAGCATATTTGCTAGTGGAGCAATTATCGAAAGCCTACCAAATGTGTACGCAATGAGCGGTGCGGTCATTACAACGGCTGCAGTTGACTCGACGAGTACTTGCTGCCAAAGTTTTGGAGATTTCCAGAGCCGACTTGAAACCAACGGTGCCAGAATCAGGATCCCAAAGAAGGCCAAGAATGACAAATACCACCCTATATCACCACGCACATACATTGGATTAAGTAGACTCGTTATGGCGGCTGCAAGCAGGAGGAGGACGGCGGGCTTTGGTTCGCGACCAAAATACCATGCCGCCAGACTTAAGAGCGAAACAACTGCAGCTCGAACAATACTGGCACTGAAGCCTGTAACGAGCAAAAACCCAACTATGAGAAGCAAAGAAAAAACTAGCGATGTGCGAGGTGATAACTTGACGAAAAGCCGACGAGTTGCCCGAATAATAATCGTGAGATTGTAACCCGATACGGCCACTAGATGCGTAAGCCCCACTATAGAAAGTCGCGTAGCAAGATCAGCGGACAAGCCGCTCTTGGCACCGACAAGCAAACCAAATGCCAAGGAGGCACTCGGTTCAGGAAGACTATTAAGCAGCCCTGTTCGGAATCGATTACGTACTGCAT
>CAZNVG010000023.1:0-5527 GCA_964576475.1 uncultured Candidatus Saccharibacteria bacterium
GCTTCGCTTGTGGTTTTCTCTATCTATCCCGCTCATGATTACTTATAATGGGGTTATACAGGAAAGAGTGGGTACTTGAGAATACGAAATCAAGCTGGTTACACCTTAGTTGAGCTGCTAGTCGCCATGGCGGTCTTGAGTATGATTGCCGGAAGTGTCTTGCTGCTTTATTCGGCATTAGTTTCTGGCACGATCACCAGCAAACGTCGCGCCGTGGCGCTCGGACTGGCCACGAACCAGATGGAGTACTTAAAATCACTGCCATACAACAACCTTGCCATCGCGGGCGGTAGCATCCCGGCAGCAAATCCGCTACCAGCCAGCTCGACACAAACACTTGATAATGTTGATTACACCGTGCGCTCTGATATCAACTACATAGATGATGCGTTTGATGGCTGCGCCAACTACCCATCACAGCAGCTCAAAGAGCTATACTGTCGAAACTATCCGCCCCCAAGCAGCACTGTCGACTCAAACCCCGCAGATTATAAAGTTATACATGTCGCGGTTTACGACAAAAATAACGCCAAGCTCGCAGACGTCGATACGCAGGTTGCCGCTCGAGTGGCTGAGACTGCGAGCACGACCGGTGCCTTATTCGTCAAAGTAATTGATGGCGACGGCAACAACGTCGATGGTGCTAGTGTGCATGTTACCAATTCGACCACCGCACCGGCTCTAGATGTAACAGATAGTACTGACAGCAACGGCGTGGCAATATTCTACGGTCTTACTCCAGACACGAATGGGTATGACTATGTAATCAACGCCTCGAAGAGTAACTATTCATCACTAAGTACCATTGGCCCATCAGGCGTGCTACAAGCTACCTATCAGAGTCAGCAGGTGTTTACGCAACAGTCTTCCTTCTCGACACTTACTATCAAGCCGCAGAGCGCCAATAGTCTCGTGCTTGAGACTACGGACACTTCTGGTAGCCCAATCGGTAATGCGAAGGTCTATTTAAAGGGTGGTTACAAGAAATACACCGACAGCGCCGACACATCCTACTACTACGACACCATGACACCAAGTGATACGAGACCACAAACCAATGGAGGTGGCATAGCGACGGTTTCCAATCTCGTACCGGGCGCTTATGTCGCATGCGGCGATAGCGGCAGCACTAGCTGTACAATTGGTGGCACTACCTATTATCTCGCTGCCGCCGTTCCCTACGGAGGCACCAATGCTTTCGGGTCGATAGTCGTACCTACCTATGACCCCCTATCACCCCCCACAACAACATTCAGTGAGGGCGGTGTGAATTACCTTCAGAAAGCCCGACTACTACTCACAACACAGTCATCGCATCCAAGGATCTCTTCACTTGAACCACGAGAAGCAAGTTTGTCGACCTCCAATATGGGCGCGTTTGATTTCGTGATTACCGGACATAACCTACCATGTAACGCAGTCGCCGCCAGCTGTGCGACAAGCGTTAAATTTACCCAAGGAGCGACAAACTATCCAGCCAGCTGCGTTGGCGATGCCAGTGGACTGCAACTTAACTGCACAGCAAACATGACAGGTGCAAGTGTCGGCCTGCTACCCATGAGTGTTACTGCTAACGGGTTTACATTTAACCTTCCGGGATCGCCGCTACAAGGAGGGATGAATGTTACGCCGTAACGAAGCTGGTTTCACAATAATCGAGCTGATGGTCTCCCTCACGATACTCGGTATCGTCAGTGGCGCAATCTACATGTTTTTTAACTCTTCATTTATAAGTTATTTGAACTTACAGGAGAATGCATCAGCCTTCACTGGGCTTGCATCACAGTCACAGCGAATCGCCAATGTCGTTCGTGGCTCAACCGATGTCATCAGCGCCGACGCGCAGGAACTGCAAATTTATTCGTATTTCTCACCCGGTGACGCCTATGTATCACTCGTTCGATACTACAAAAATCCAGAAGGCACACAACTCCTCGCTGATGTAACCCCCATGACCTCAAATCCTCCTGTTGGCACACCACTTACTAATCAAAAAACCACCTATCGAATTATCGAAAACTTCAAGACAGCCAACACTCCCCTGTTTGAATATCTCGACTCTGCTGGCGCAAACCTCACCCTACCAATCACTGATTTATACACAATAAAGGGCGTGCGCATAAACCTAGCCGTACCCGCAAAATCCCCCACACCGGACACCAAAACTTCCGTATCAGTCTCTGTCAGCCTACGTAATAGAAAGACAAACCTATGAGACGCTTCCCTCGTATAAAAGGACAACAGGACGGCTTCGCCATGATCCTCGTGCTAAGTACTATTGTCGTCTTTACTATTCTATTTGTAGCAGTGGCAACCGTAGTAGGCACAAACTACACGGTCGTCGGCAACAACAACAAATCTCAAAAAGCATTTAACATCGCCGAGGCGGGCATCAACTATTACTTGTGGCACCTAAGTCACAACCCTACAGACTTTAAGGACGGCAAAACAACTCCTGCCACACCGGACCCGACACTCGGCTATGGCCCTTACGTGCACGACTACATCGATAACGATGCCAAAAAGACAGGCACGTATACCTTATGGATTAATCCTGTGAACAACGGTTCATCGGTCATAAAGGTTCGTGCTATCGGGCGCGAAGACAAGTCAGGAATTACCCGAACCATTGAAGCACAAATTGGCGCTCCATCGTTTGCCAGCTATGCCGTCGTTTCCGACACTGCTTTGTGGTTTGGCAATAACGAGTCTGCTAGCGGTCCCGTGCACTCCAACCAAGGTGTCCGTATGGATGGCGCCAGCACGAGTGATGTAACAAGCTCAAATGCGACCTACGTACCACCAAGCAACCTTGGTGGCAATGGATCAACTAGTCGGCCAGGAGTGTGGTGCAACTCAAGCGTCATTAGCCCAGTAAACTGCAATACAAGAAACAAAACTGACTGGCGTTTTCCAGCGCCAAGCGTAGATTTCAACCAAGTGTCTGCCGATCTGTGTTCGATGAAGAAAACTGCTTTCTTATCAGATGCGAGCACTAGCTCGCTGGCAGGCCAGTCAAACGCCTGTTCACAAGTACCCAATACACGAACCAGCTCATACTTGCCACAACGAGCTACAAACGGAAGCTACAACCAATCCCGCGGTTATCTCGTGCAGTTAAACCCCAATGGAACGTATGACTTGTTCAATGTGAACGGTGAGAGTGACCGTCTTACACCATACACGAGCGCCCTAACGCTTCAGTCGGTAGTCACCGGCGTGGCGATACCAAGTTCTGGGGTGATTTTTGCCGAGGATAACGTATGGGTTCGATCAAACCCGACATTTAGCGGTCGAGTTACTATCGCAGCAGGACGACTCGCTACAAACAACACGGCGGACATTATAATTGCCGATGACATTGTGTACGGCACCAAGTCGGGGGCAGACGCAATTGGTCTCGTTGCAGAAGATTCAGTCATCCTTGCCCCCTATGCCCCACCAACAACCAGTAGTTTCACATTCGAAGTGGACGCTGCAGTTATCGCGCAGGCTGGCCCCGTAAGTTATCCAAGCACATACCGAAGCGTCAGTACCTGTACGCGTGGTTGGGTCGGTGCAAATCAACAGTTTAACTTCTATGGCTCAGTAGCAACTCGCCAGATATGGACATGGACAATCCAAAGAGGCAGCTCCTGTGGAGATTCCGTTCGAAACTCGGCAGGAAATTACATATCAGGCGTCGACCACAACAGCACCCAATACGACTACAATCTGCTTTATGGACCCCCACCAAGCTTCCCGACAACAAGCAGCTACAACATACTCGGCTGGCGAGAAGTGTTAGCGCATCCGTGACTTTATTACCATGAGCAATTTTGTATTAAACATTGTTATGTAATACTGTTTTCATGAAATTAATAGATCGCCCACCTGTAGTTCTCGAAGATTATCAACAAGTAGACGAATTGTACGACTGGTACGACCAACATGAGCCCAGTCGCCCATTGACGCGCATTGGACATGCACTTTTCTCACATGTATTCCCCATGGATATACAGATCCAGCAAAAAGACGAAGACTCGCTCGTCTCACTACTACAGGATGGCACCAGTCTGTTTTTGCTTCCTAACCATCGAAATTTTCTTGATCAGTATTTGCTCGCATCGCTCGCAGAGGACTACGAGCCATTCCATGACCTTCGAGGTCGCACAAAGATCCTTGCGAAGGGCCCACTATTTAATCCGCCACTCCGTCGCTACGGCGTCGACGAGATGGGATCCATTCCTGTCATACGGATGAAAGATATCGCCAAACCCGGCGAAGTGGTCAGTGAGGAAAAGCGAGCCTTGCAACAACACGGCGTCAAACGCGCTAATCAAACAATGGCGAAGAATTTGGATAGAGGCAATCACGGCGTTTCCTATACGGAGGGAGAGCGTAAAGAAGCATCGGACCCTAGAGTCGTGCAAGATTTGAAAAATGGCATTTGGGATATTTATACGGAGTTAGATCCTCATACCAATATAGCCTTCGTGCCCCTTGGTGCCGCCTACCCGAGAAATGAAGCCGCCAAAAAAACTGGTAGCAAACTTGATAGAACTAAGGATATCGGGCGTTTCATACTCGCTAACCGCCATCCCGTTTTGGCAATCGGCGAACCTATTGTGCAGCGGTTCGAAGACGCCGACGAGATGCTCAGTGCATTTCGCCGAGGAATGCAGCTGGCAGTTGACCACGCCTTCGCAGTCGCAGACGCAAAAGCGTAATTAATTCTCACTGAGATGTATATTCGGTGGTATGTAGGTTGAAATCAACTCGGCATACTCTGCGATACCTGCTCGTGCACGATCTCTGCTTTCAACTATTCCCTGAATCAATTCTTCTTCACCCGGCTCACCACTGAAGCCTCCAAAAGGCAGCGGTCCTAAATCAGGATTATTTCGATGGCGTACATATTCAGATAACAGTTTATGAAGAACTGGGTCGATATTTGCGATTTGCTCCTGCCAAGCTTTCGATTGCACTGACTCCACAGAACCGGGAGCGGCTACTTTATCTATAACCGATATCCGTTTCTGCCACCGCTCTAGATCAAACAGTCGGAATGGCATAGGGTTTAATCCAAACTCAACAGCAGCATGTGCGACGGAGTAAGAATGTAGGCCGCGCTTGCGTGTATCAGGTAGATCCTCTGCCAGCTGGCTCGATACTTTTTCGCAAAATGCCGCTGCAGATTCTTGCGTACTTACATACTCAAGCAGCGTACCTGATGGCACAAACGGAGCACGCTGCAAATGAGCGAGCACATGTTCTCTCCGCGCCTGGTATGGGAATAAAGACTCGATCGTCTCCTCGCCTAGTGACTCAGATACTTCGTGCCAAACATGTTCGTGTTCTGCTCCATTGAGGACATTGTCAAACACAAGCTTTAGACTCTCGTGCGCAACCTCACGACCACCCATCGCCATAGTATCGAGCTTGCCATCTGGCGCATACACACTAAGTAGTCGCGGATTCTGCAAAATATGCGCACCGATTTTCTCTGGGCTGCTGAGTGATGATGCAAGATACAGCATTGTTTTCA
>CAZNVG010000023.1:5627-17417 GCA_964576475.1 uncultured Candidatus Saccharibacteria bacterium
AAACTCGCACAATCTATACGAATCAACTCACTCAAATCAGCTTCATCAACTTCTGGGTACAAATGCCGAAACACTGCCATAGCTGGCTCGTTGTTTTCAACCCAACCCATGCCAATTTTGTACATGAACCCATCTTCTGAATCGGTGTGGATTGATACCGTGCTTAAAAACTCATTCAATACTATCGACGTTCGGCCGTAAACCTCGCAAGATGATGTAGTCAGTTCGACGAGCGCTATAAGCTGTTGTTGCTCTAGAGGGCTTGTTGTCTGCCGTTCGCTCAGCTGTTCACCGTGACTCATGCAACCCCCTTTTTTTTCACTCTCATCATAACTTTTAAGGGAGTCAAGAGGCAAGTGAAAACGACTATAACTCGTGTGCAGCGGCGATCAATTCCCGTAACTTTACCTGATCAAAAATTCCAGAACTTTTGAAAGTTTCGACACTAGTTGAAACAAGTAGTTTATCGAGTGAACCTGCATAGTCGGCAATGTTTTCTAACGAAATTCCACTGGCTACCGCAAGCGGTTTTTCGGCAATAGCCTGTTTCATTGCAGCAATTTTGAGAGGGTGCGGTGGATATCCGGTGCCTTTACCGCTCGTCGTAACAACATCTACACACGAAGCATATCGAGCAGCCAGTATGGCAGCTTCCTCAGGATCGTCTGTGTATGCGTCTGTATTTTTGAATGCAATACCGCCTAGATAGCAAATCGTCGCGAGTCCCTGATCGCTCTTGCGATAGGACTCAACTTCAGCCGCACCACGAACTGCATTATCAACCCATAAAGCGTTTGGATGCCTTGAAGTGCTGAGAGATTTAGTCATTTCAAAAGCAGAAAGTGCATCAGCGGCCTGCAAAAAGTTAAGCCCCACGAACGCTTCTGGATACGTAGCAACAACTCTGTTAAAAGCAGCTACTAGATTATCTGGCTCAAACGACCGATGGTCTATCAGATACACGCCGTCTGCGCCCTCAGAAAGAGCCACACCGGCCTGATCTACTACCTGGTGCGCATCGTTGTAATGGACGACGGGATATATTTCAATCATCTCTATGTATTAGACCGCAAGCCAATAGGATTTGCAAACTAGAGTCTTCTTTTTTGGCATATCTGTATACTGAAGCTATGAATATTCGCGAAAACGTACCGCTCAGCGACCATACAACAATGCGTCTGGGCGGACCAGCGCACTATCTCACAGAGATTACGAGCGAGGACCAAATAGCCGAAGCAATTTCGTTCGCTAACGAAAAGGGTGTCGAATTCGTTGTAATTGGCGACGGCTCAAACGTCGTATGGACGGACGAGGGCTACAATGGACTTGTTATCGTTAATAAACTCACTGGCTTCGACGTTGACGATACAGATCCTCAGTTTGCCTATGTTCACGCAGCCGCTGGAGAAAACTGGGATTCGGTGGTAGAGCGCTCTGTAGAGCTTGGTCTCACGGGAATTGAGAGTCTTAGCCTTGTGCCAGGCACTTGTGGAGCTGCGCCTATTCAGAACATAGGAGCATATGGACAAGAGGTTGCCGACACAATTCATGAAGTACACCTATATGACACCCAGGATGGTGCATTTGAAAGCTTCGAGAAAGAAGCGTGTAACTTCAGCTATCGTCATAGTATTTTCAACACTAGCGCAAAAGGGCGATACATTATCACTGGAATCACTCTCAAGTTATTTAAATCTCGACCTACACCACCGTTTTACCGAGATGTTGAAGCATATCTGAGCGAGCACGACATACTTGGCCCGACGCCACAACAGCTTCGAGAGGCAGTCATAGCTATACGCACACTTAAATTGCCAGATCCGCAAGTCGTGGCAAATAATGGCTCATTTTTTCACAACCCGATCGTGGAGCCTGAAGTGGCGCGCCAACTACTAGCAACCTATCCCGAACTACCGAACTGGGAGATGAACGACGGAAGGTTCAAGCTATCCGCCGCTTGGCTCATTGAATCTGCAGGATTTCCTAAGGGATATGAGGACCATGAAACTGGCATGGCAAACTGGAAGAATCAGGCATTGGTGCTCGTTAACGAGAAGGCGCATTCTGCAAATGATCTCTTTACTTTTAGGGATAAAATCATCGCTGCCGTTCATGACAAGTTCGGCCTAAGCCTCAATCAAGAGCCAGAAATTATCACGTAGTTTTGCAACTAGATACATGACGTTATTGCGCTGAGGATGTATACTGCTAGTGGCGGACCTTAAAGATTATCTGGTTATTAGATTTTTGAGGTGATGCAATATCCTGTTTGGACGTAGTCCAAGCTATGAGCGACACCACTCTAGCGTTTCGCAGAGTTAATCTGATGGGTCTGCCAATCAAGTACGAGCTGAGAAATCGGCTCGTTTTTGATTATTCAAAGTCTAAAGTGTTCTTGATGGTGTACGCCACACCACTCTCAAGCTTGGCTGAGATCTCAAATCGCGTACATCGTGAATTCACAGTCGCGCTACAACCTGCAGGCTGGGGAGTGTACGTATATTCGGAACCTGAACCATTAATATAAACGCCTTTGTTGTCTTTCAGATTCTCTTGATCAAAGTCAGGATGATTTGTTTTCATCCATGCTGGATCAGCTAATTGAGCAGCAGAGGGATATGTTCTGTCGAAGCTATTGTTATCGAATGTAGTCGGGTTGCTGGCTAAGTAGTTACGCACATTCTCGATGTCCTTGCGACGAATGCCATCGCGAGCATCACCGCCCGGATCACCCGCTGCTGTTTCACCGTTTTTTGTAGCTGGTGGCGTAGTTGGCTGAACAGTTTCCGTGTTCCCGGTAATCTGTGACACGGCTTCGTCTTTCTTCGTACCTTTCATAGCAAACACCACTACAAGACCTATCACTATTAACACAACGACTACAATTCCGATTATAAGAGGTAATTTTGATTTGCTTGGTTGTGGCGCCTGAGGCATTGGAGGTACAGGGCCGGGGTAAGGATTTGGTGCGGGCGGCATCTGGCTCGTAGGTGCCGGCGGGGCCGGCTGTGGGGGCATAGGTGGTTGTGGTACTGATGCGCCAACTGGCGGCTGATTTGGATCCATGAAAATTCCTTCGTTACATTAGCTATTGTAAAGCATAACCACAATATGAACGAGTCGACTGGCTACGAGTCACTTGGCAGAGGAAAATTGCGCGCAAACTCAATAACTTCGTTTCGAATTGCCTCCAACTTTGTATCGTCTGAACGGCCGTCTAATGCTTGCTTCATCCATGTCGCTACCAGTGCCATATCCTTCTCAACAAGTCCTCGTGTAGTAATAGCGGGTGTGCCGAGGCGCAAACCACTTGGTCGGAACGGAGGAAGTGTGTCGTTAGGTATGGCATTGCAGTTTGCGTTCAAGCCGACTTTATCGAGGATATCCTGAGCGTCTCTACCCGTAATGCCCTTAAAGGTTGCTGGTATGTCTATCATGATCAAATGGTTGTCGGTACCATTCGTAACAAGTTTGAATCCATTCTGCATTAACGCGTCAGCGAGTGCGGAGGCATTTTTAAGAATTTGCTGTGCGTATGTCTGGAAACTTGGTTGCAATGCCTCATTAAACGCAACTGCTTTTGCTGCAATCGTGTGCATATGTGGACCACCTTGAAATCCAGGAAAAATCTCGCGATCAATCAGGGTGGGGAGATTTTCAATCGTTTTTTCTGGTGCCTTGAGCGGGTTGCCGACTATCCCGTTGCTCATAATGAGTCCACCGCGTGGACCACGAAGAGTTTTATGGGTAGTCGTTGTCATAACATGGAAACCAAAATCGAGTGGGTTGGGTAGAGCCTTACCTGCAATCAGCCCCGCAATATGCGCCATGTCAGCCATAAGCATCGCACCCACTTCGTTACCAATGTCGGCAAATTTCTGATAATCAAGACTCCTCGGAAATCCACTGAATCCAGCCAGCAGAATCTTTGGTTTTTCACGTCGAGCAACTTCTCGCATTTCGTCGTAGTCAATCTCGCCCGTCTCGAGATCCTTGATGCCATATCGAACAAAGTTATATAGTTTGGCACTACTTGTTACAGGCGCACCATGCGTCAAATGGCCGCCGTGATCTAGCTGCATAGCCATAATAGTGTCACCCGGTTCTAGCCAAGACTGATAGACAGCAATGTTAGCGGGTGCCCCTGAGTGCGGTTGTACGTTTGCGTGATCCGCCCCAAATAGCTGTTTCGCCCTATCAATGGCAATGGTTTCCAATTTGTCAGTATTTTCTTGTCCGCCATAGTAGCGCTTATCAGGGTAGCCTTCAGAGTATTTATTCGTAAACACGCTACCCATTGCTGTGAGCACATCCCTACTTACATAGTTTTCGCTCGGTATAAGTTCAAGCCCTTCACGCTGACGTTTTTCTTCTGCGGCTATCAAGTCTGCAATAACTGTATCGTTCATTTTTACTCCATGCGTTTAAACAACTTTATTCATTTTCAGACTGAGAGTGAGTCGCTAGATCATGTAGTTATTGTACAGAAAAAGATGGAATTACCGTAAAGACGCTCTGCAGAAAATACTTCTAGCTTATATCCAAACGCGTACGTTTACGACTTTCCTAGAACGTGCGATAAGCGTATTATTGTGCATAGTCAATAAAAGTCGTTTCTTGAGCGGTTATTGCATCTATATCATTTGTGATATACTATTAGGTACTTTTCTATGAATATACAGAGCTCCAAGATAGGATCACTCATCAATCGCATACGCGTTGAGCGCGGCTTGACGCAAGTTGAGTTTGCCAAACGGCTCGGTACAAGCCAATCCGCAGTTAATCGCATCGAAAAAGGCAAGCAAAACCTTAGCATGGATATGCTTGCTCGTATCAGTGACGTACTGAAGTCTCAGATCGTGCAACTGAATTCAGATAGCCTAAGTCTGCGTATTGTCGGCGGCCATCACTTGTCTGGTGAAATCGAAACCAAAGCTAGCAAAAACGGCTCCATGGGGCTCCTTGCCGCCAGTCTCCTCAATAAAGGAACAACCAAACTCAAGCATGTTCCAAAAATCGAAGAAGTATTTCGTATTATTGAAGTGTTTGAGAGTATCGGCGTATCGGTTAAATGGGTGAATGGTAGCGACCTAGAGATCAAGCCCCCTAAGACCTTTGACATGGACAACATCGACCATGCTGCCGCACGCAGAACACGAAGCGTCATCATGATGATCGGGTCGCTCATGCATTCACTTCGCGCCTTTGATCTACCGTACGCCGGGGGATGCAAACTAGGTAAGCGGACAATAAGTCCGTATTTTTATGCCTTGGAAGAATTTGGCGTCAACATTGATACAAAAGACACACACTATGAAATTACTGTGGGACGCAAAAAGCCCGAACAGATCGTCATGTATGAACCTGGCGATACGGTCACTGAAACTGCCATTATGGCTGCTGCATGCTTGCCACAAACTACGACACTTCGAAAAGTTAGTGCGAACTATGCAGTGCAAGACCTCTGTCTATATCTTCGGAAGCTTGGAGTGAAAATAGACGGCATCGGCACGTCCACTCTTGTCATTACAGGCATTAAAGGTCCAGCCAAGAAGAATGTATCCTACACAGTAAGCGAAGATCCGATCGAGTCCATGTTCTTCCTAACAGCAGGCATAGTTACAAACTCCAGTATTACGATTACACGATGTCCTATAGAATTTCTTGAGCTTGAGCTTCTGAAGCTTGAAAAAATGGGTGCAAAATTTCAAATAGGCGAACGCTACAAAGCCGACAACGGCTTTACGGATCTTGTCGACATTAAAACCCTGAAGCACTCGGGTCTAACTGCCCTCCCAGATAAGATTCATGCCCTACCATATCCCGGCATCAACATGGATAACTTGCCATTCTTTGTGCCAATCGCCGCACTCGCTAAGGGTCGTACGCTCATACACGATTGGACATACGAGAACCGTGCAGTTTACTACACCGAATTATCAAAGCTCGGCGCAATAGTTGAATTAGCAGACGTGCATCGTGTCTACATTACGGGACCTACTACGTTTAAGGCGGCGGAAATGATCTGCCCCCCTGCTCTTCGTCCTGGAGCTGTCATACTTATTGCCATGCTTGCAGCACAAGGCACTAGCATACTGCGGAACATTTATACGATAAATCGCGGCTACGAAGACCTCGCTCAGCGGCTCAATTCGCTCGGTGCAAAAATAGAAGTTATCAGTGATATCGGTTAGCGCCCTGTACTGGGTAGCCATAAGCGCGATATACTAATAGATAACATGGCGGATAATAACGATTCAAAGCGGTTTGATGACGGAGTGGTGAGCTCTTGGTTAATGGCTCCCACCAGTATCAGCATGGCGCTTGTTTTGCTCTCGCAATACTTCAACCACACCACGTATGCGACAAACTATCGACTCGTGCTCGGCACAACGATTGCAATGTGTCTTTTTGCACTCTCGCACTTCATCCCTCAGCTAAAGTTTTCTAAATGGCATAAGACTTATTTGGTTATTTATCATCTAGCGTTATCTTTCATCGTTATTTTCGTAGCACCGATACTGTCGCACTTCTTGGTATTATTCATATTGCTGACGTTTCTCTCAGGATTCTATTTTCACCTTCGCGGCTTTCTGGTAAGCCTGGCAGCGTTCTTGTTAACGGTGCTCGCTGGTGGACTCTATCAGGGAAATGCACTTTCTTCGAACATATTCTCGCATGATGCAGTGGCTTCACTTCTCGTCGTCGTAGCGGTCATGCTAGTCCTCTATGCCGTACTAGAAAAAGTCATTAACGCGCGTAGTGACTTATCACAGAAAATAGTGCGAGCTGAATATGAACACGAAAGGCTTGTTTCTCTCATAAACAACATGGCAGAGGCGGTGATTGCAATCGACCAAACAGGTGCGATTACCATTTACAACTCCGGAGCACTCAGCGTTCTCAACACCCATACACAACTAAATGGTGTCAACATTAAGGACGTCCTGCAGCTTATAGATAAATCAGGCGAGAGTATTGATGTCATGCAGCTCATAGAACAAGCGCGAGACTTCATCTCTCGCAACGATGTGTTCGCAAAAATAAGCGAGCACGATAAGATCGCTCTCGAGCTGAACATAAGCCGTACGACCATAGCCTCGCCGTTCGCGAAACAGACTGGTTACTTAATACTATTACGCGACGTAACTGAGCAGAAAAGCCTTGATGAAGAACGTGACGAGTTCATATCTGTCGTCAGTCATGAGTTACGCACCCCAATTTCCATTGCAGAAGCTGATATTTCAATGGCAGCACACATCGTGAGACAGCCCGGCATCTCACTCGATAAGATAGAGGAGCGACTAAACAAGGCTCACGAACAAATCCTGTTTCTGTCTGACATGATGAATGATCTAAGTACGCTTTCGCGAGCCGAGCGTGCCGATGCGCAAATGGAGATTGAGTCATTTGCCATACATGACCTACTTAAAGAGCTCGTTACAGACTACGAACCTCAAGCCAAAGCCAAACAATTAACATTCGACTTACAAATGAGCGACGGCCTTCCCGAGGTAACAACATCGCGTTTGTACCTTAAGGAAATACTGCAAAACCTTATTACAAACTCGATCAAATACACAAACACTGGCGGGATCACAATAGATGCGCGGCTTGGTGAACGCAACGAACTGGTTATCCGGGTCATCGATACTGGAATTGGAATTGCCAAAAACGAACAAGAGAAAGTGTTCGACAAGTTCTGGCGCTCCGAGGATCCACTGACACGACAGACTAACGGCACTGGTCTCGGTATGTACATTACCAACAAGCTCACGCACAGAATTAATGCTCGGATCGAAGTTGAGAGCGAACTGGGCAAAGGATCTATATTTAGCCTATTCCTACCAAAGGTCGCCATCGATCAACGAGTTGATCAGCCGAATCTTGTTAAAAAGGAACTAGAGAATTTCTACAACTGATCTGTGTTGAAACGTTTCAACAGCGCTAAGATAGCAGGCAGTATAAGTAGACTAAGGAATATAGCACCTTGCAGTAACGAAGTTTCTTGTTTCGCAATACTCCCGCTTGTAAGTGGCTGCGATATAAATATTAACGCCACACCACCCAGCAATAAGCCGAAGCTGCGTACACGAAAGCGCTGTAGTTTCTTCTCTATCTTGGCGCTCTGTCTCCACAAAAAAATGCTTAGGAAGAGTAGGCTGGCATACATAATTGCTGCAAAGATAGAGTACCAATACAGATAGGAGTAGTTCAGGTTCCACGCACCATTAGACTGCGTCAGCGTGACAGGGTGCTTAAGGTTGTCATGCGTCGTCAAAACTTGGGCAACTATTGCACAGACCACAACCGCTATCTTCACCAAACGAGAAAGCATTACGTGCGCATTTAGATAGATTCGAATCACGGTGAACCATATTGTTAGGAGTGACGCAAACTGGAACAGATCGCCGACGATAATCCCCCACGATAATGCATCGCTATTCGTTGTAAGGAGTGGTGGGATGCCATATGAGCATAAACCTAGACACATGAGTAATGAGCTCACAGCGAATGAGCGAGTCAAACCACCCGCCCCTGATGAACTCTTGGTAAATCCACTGTACGCCAGGTAGGCCGTAAGTACGATGCCAATATAGTAATGGATAACGTTAAGCGGTATTTGCATTTGGCTTCATTATACACGCATTGGGAATCGAGCTTACTAATGCTAAGCATCTGGTGGAGAAAGGGATCGCTTCATATAAAAAGCACCGGTACCGGTGCTTTTTATGGAAAATCATTCTGGGGCGAGCGATGGGTCTCGAACCCACGGCCTTCGGGACCACAACCCGACGCTCTAACCAACTGAGCTACGCCCGCCGTAAACAGGGGTATTATACTGATAAATCCCCTGTACGCCTAGTCTAAAATGCTGCTTCCCTAGCTCTTGGGTGCTTCGACTGGAGGCTGCGGAGCTGCTGGAGCGACTGGCGCTGAGCCAGCATGAGCCTTATCATACGGACGTTTTACGACAAAGAAATAGATCAACGAGGCCAAGAAAGGTGCACCAATGAAATGCAACACCAGCCACAGAGTACGATTTGGAACATCCTCGTGCTTTATAAGATGAATAAGTGTTATGACCCAGACAACGAAGAACGCGAGTCCAAATACCGCAAACACGAGAAAGAATATTCCTAATCCTGCTGCCTGATCAGCCGTGCACGGCTCACCATTTACCGTACAGCTTGATGTTGTAGTGGCTTGCGCCAATCGAACGATTACTTGATCCATGATTTACTTCTCCTTATGCCGTTTAGTGTATTCTCCATTTGTCCTGATATCAAGCTCACGCTTAACTTTGCTACGCTTCATGCGCAGTAGTGCTACTGCAAATAGTATCCATAACACCGGTGCAACTACAACGATGAGCTTGTTGCGTTGCACTGCAGCGGAAAAATGCCCATGCAGCAGCAACCAATACGCCCTTGTTAGACCTATACTCGGCGAAGGAATATGCATTCTTTCGTACAAAGAAAGATGAGATCTTTCGAGCCAGCTATATGGTATGACCAAGAGTATGGCGTTAGTAAGCACGCCAAAACTGACTATGCCTCGAGGAGTCGAAAATGACACTAGCTCAATTAAAAAGCCACCCAAACGATTGAAGGGTGGCGTTTTTTTCGAACTCATTGCTATCTAGTACGAATAGTCTCGGCTTTGGTACGAAGACGACGACGTAGAAGCTGAACCACTCAGTGCACCCGTTAGTACAAGTATAAGGTTAGAGATTAGTCCAAGTGCGAATAGAGCTCCGATTACGATCATCATAGTTTTCTTATTCTTCTCAATACCCTCAAGTGGACGCGGATCATTGTTTCCACCAAGCTTGCCGGTAAGGATCAATATGACATCGATGAGAGACCAGATACCACATCCTCCGAGTGTAAGTAGCTTGACCACGCCAAGTCCTGTATAGCCAAGGTAAAACCGGTCGACTCCAATTCCACCCAGGAACCACGACAAAAGTACTGCCGTCACGTAACTCTTTGGCGGGCCAGCTGGTGTCTGCGCTGGATACCCCATTGGTGCACCTGGTTGCGGAGGGTAGCCCATTGGCTGTTGAGGTGGCATTGGTGGTTGCATTGGTTGAGGTGCTGGTTGCATTGGGTCGGGCATTGGTGGTTGTGGCGGCTGGGGTGGTTGTGGCGGCATTGGAGGCCCCATTGGCTGTTGAGGTGGCATTGGTGGTTGTGGCGTTGGTTGTGCGTTAGGATCCATAGTCTTTTTCTTTGTTAATTGTAGTTGCGCTCATTGTAGTACATAAGCATTATTGTCGCAAACCCTTGCCTCGAGGTGGATGATTCGGTCGTTTGTCTCGTAGCAAGTGTAGAAAGTCGACCATAATAAAGCTGATGATCATAAGCAGCGCCCATGACCCGAGCTTGTGGATACTGACTAGATGCCAGCTATCTATTTGATTCGGATACAGCCATACACTTGTATAGGTCGCGATGTTCTCGGCCAGCCATATAAATAATGCTATGAGGACAAAACCGACAACCAACGGCATGCGATGACGCCTAGTAGCAAGTTTATAGCTAACAGTTGTGCGGCCATACAGCAGCAAGGTGGCTGCGAACAGAACATAACGCAAATCATAGACAAAGTGATGTGAAAAGAAGTTTATATAAATCGCCAGTGCCAACAGTCCACTAAATACTCGCTTTGGCGGCCGTATGAAGCTGAGCTCGAGCACTCGCCACGAACGGGCTATATAGCTTCCGACTGCTGCGTACATAAATCCAGAGAACAGGGGTACATTGCCCAAGTGGAAGAACGCGTAGCCAGGATATGTCCAGGAGCCAACTGATTCACTCGTCTTAAACAACTCCATCCCTAATCCGGTAAGGTGGAACGCAACAATCGTTATTAGCTCATGGGGTCGTTCAAGTTTTGCGAGCAGCATAAATGCTTGAATGGCAAGTGCTGCGACGAAAAGCCAGTCATAGCGCGACAGGATCGGTAAATCTACTATATGCGTCAGTAGCACAGCGCCTATCATCAGCCCACCGAACAGTGCAGACCATGCTTGTTTATACCCGAATACCCACAATCGAGCTCCTGGTAGCCCGCTTAGTCTTTGAAGCCAATGCTCGTAGATTGCTTGCATTGTCTTATGCTATCACTGTTTTATCGTTCAACTCGCACCGTACTCAACAAATTGCGACACCTCTAATCGACGTGTTAGGATTCGTTCATGAAACAAGCACCCAACTTCGAACTAAAAGATCAAGACGGAAAAACACACACCCTAAAGGACTATGCTGGTCGATGGCTTGTTCTCTATTTTTACCCGCGCGACAACACACCAGGTTGTACTGCCCAAGCGTGCGCATTTCGAGACGGTCGTGATTTAATCGCTGAGCTTGGGGCGGAAGTTGTCGGCGTAAGTAAGGATTCTGTTAAATCACATGCCAAGTTCCGCGAGAGACATGATCTGAATTTTACAATCCTCAGTGATGAGTCGACCGAAACTATTCAAGCTTTCGGTTCATGGAAGCTAAAGAAATTCATGGGACGTGAGTTTATGGGCATTAGTCGCGACACTTACCTTATCGATCCAAAAGGTAACATAGTAAAGAAGTATGAAGGAGTAAATCCTCGAACCAGCTTCAAAGAAATCTATGATGACCTTAAGGAGCTGACGACGTAAGGTTTACATGGAAGGGTATACTTAGATCATGAGCGAGCTACCCGACTTACCACCAGACCCTTTCGGCGATACACATGACGTACGACTACAAATGATTGATGACGTACACAGTGACCTGTGGCTTCGAGCTA